>JBGPNU010000061.1:0-12729 GCA_041487675.1 Binatus sp. (SeqCode) | reverse complement strand
TGCCTGATCTTTATTCATTATCTTCACTCCACTTTCGCTTGATTAATCACGGCCTTACGGCGTGACATGAATGATCCAGCAATTGTGAGGCCATTAGGATAAAGCCGCTATCTACAACGCTTTTTCTACGAGCGCCGTAGTAATTTCTTCACAATTCAGGGCGATCAGGTGAGGCCAGGCTTGACCGGCATCAGCGCATCGAACGATTCGCCGGGCTGGGAATTTCGGGGAGAGGAGCGAGCAGGGTTGAGGCTTTTGTCGCGAGGCTGGTCGCGGCGACATCGTCGCGGTCCGCGTCAATTTTGGCCCGGCTCGCTATGCCGCAGCGGGGCAAGCCGCGACCGGCCCGGTTAACGCCCTGGGCCGAACCGTTCCAGCTTGTTGTACAGAGTCTTCGCGCTGACGCCAAGAATCTCGGCTGCGCGAGTTTTGTTGCCGCCGGTAAATTCGATGGTTCGCGAAATCATTTCCTTCTCGACGTCCTCCAGCGACGATCCGATCGGGATTTTGATGAAGCTACCGTCATTGGTGCTCACGGCGCGAAAGTCGTCAGGCAAATCCGACTTGCGGATCATGCGGCCATCGCACACGATCAGCGCCCGCTCGAGTACGTTGCGGAGCTGGCGCACGTTTCCGGGCCATGGATGCGCCAGCAGCGCCTTCATGCACTCCTCGTCCACCCCGACCACATCTTTTTTGTTCTGCTGGGCGTAGTGACTGACGAACATTTGAATCAGCTGCGGCATATCGTCGGCCCGCTCGCGCAACGGGGGCAATTGAATCGTGAAAACATTCAACCGGTAAAATAGATCGGCGCGGAGCTTCCCGTCGCGAACCGCCGCTTCCACGTCCCGGTTCGAGGCCGCGAGCACCCTTACGTCCAGCGGTATCTCGGTCGTGCCGCCGACCCGCCGCACCCGCCCTTCCTCGATTACCCGCAGCAGCTTTGCCTGTAATTCGGGTTTCATCTCGGTAAGCTCGTCGAGCAACAAGGTGCCGCCATTGGCGACTTCGAAACACCCCGCCTTGCGCCGATCCGCTCCCGTAAACGAGCCGCGCTCGTGGCCGAACAGCTCGCTCTCCATCAAGGTCTCGGGAATCGCGGCACAGTTCACCGGCACGTACGCGGCATCGCGTCGCGGCGACAACTCGTGGATAGTGCGCGCCACCAATTCCTTGCCGGTCCCGGTATCGCCGGTTATCACCACTGACGCCGACGACTGCGCGAGCCGCTCGACAGCCGTGATAACGCGCCGCATCGCGAGCGAGCGGCCGAACAACGGGCCGAGTTCACCGACGTCAGCCAGCCTTCGGCGCAGCGTCGAATTTTCCTCGCGGATCGTGATGTTATCGGCGATATTTCGGAGCACCCGCTCCAGGTGCGCAGGATCGACCGGCTTGCGCAGATAATCGATGGCGCCGAGCTTGAGTGCTTCGACCGCATCGGGAATTTCACCCTGGCCCGAAATCATAATAGCCGGCAGGCGGATTCCGAGTTCCTGAATATCCCGCAACAACTCCAGGCCGTTTTTGCGCGGCATCCGGAGGTCCGAGACCAGGATGTGAGGATTGAAACTGCTGATCAGCTCCAATGCTTTAACGCCGTCTTCCGCGATTGCGCTGCGAAAGCCCCAGGCGGCCAAGGATTCGGCCCACTCCTCATGAGTGTTTACGTCGTCCTCGGCGATCAGAACTCGAATTTCGTTGGCCATGGGTTTGAGAGAGGGTGATGTTTCTGCGCGCAATATTTTTAACAAAATAAGTCGTCTCACGACCGAATGCTTGGGGGACGCCGACGCGCAAATCGGTACCGCGATATTATGACCGAATGCAGGTATTGCTCAAGGACGATGTGCAAAACGTCCAATAGCGCATCGATGCCAAGCCTTGTGCCCAGCCGCTCGGCAATTCTTACCGCATCCGACCCCCATTCTCGAATTATCAAACACTTTGCAATATCTTATGATGGCAGATGAGTTGCTTCTAACTCGAGGCGATCGAGCCGCCCCTTTATTTTATGCGACCGAGGCCCGAGGGAGAACCAAAATGGAGAACGACAACATTTCCAATAGCGGCGGACGCATGATGGACGAAGGCCGTGACAAACTAAACGAGTACGCCGACAAGGGGAAGGAATATGTCTCGTCGGCTAATTCGGTGATGACCAGCTTTATTCGCGACGAGCCTCTGCTCGCGATGGCAACGGTCTTCGCAGCCGGGTATCTGGCTGCGCGCATGCTCAATCAATTGACGCGGCGGTAAACGGTCATGTCACAGTGGTCGGAGACCGTCTGATACGGCGATGATGTCGGGCAACGGCAAGGATTCAAATGAACAGTGACGCTCCCGAAATAAAAGGTGAAATCGAGGACGCCAGGCAGGACCTGCGCGAAGCATTGAATCAAGTCAACGACCGCGTAGGAGTAGGAATCGCGCGCGTCGAAGACGGGATCGCCAGCTTCAGTCCTGAACGCAGCATAAAACGGCGCCCGATAGCGGCGGCGTGCATCGCCGCTGCGTTAGGCGCCGCCATGGGTTCAAGGTCCCGTCAAGCTTCAATTTTTGGCTTGGTACTGTTTGGCGCCGCCATCGCGCTAATCGTCAATGATGGACTCGTCACGGAGCAATGAAGCGCGCCGAAAACGAAATTGCAGAGGACGTCGGCCGCGCGGGTAAAGAGACGGACCTACCCGATCTCGGAGTCCGAATTCTGTCCGATTTTGGACGAATCGTCGCGGCCGAGGCCCGCCTGCTCGAAGTAAACATAATCGGAGCCGCACAGGCCCTGGTGGACAGGATATATCTGGCGGCGGTTCTTATCGTGGTTGCGACGGCGGGCGTCGTATCGATCGTCGCCAGCATAATCTTTCTGCTGCATCAGTGGATGCCCTGGTGGCAGGTGCTGGGAATCGTGGGTATTGCTTCGATACTGCTCGCAGAGATTATCCGCCGTGTATTGATGCCTCCCGACGTCCCAATCTTCCAGATCTCTACGCCCCGCGACGATTAGTTTTCCCCCAGGCCGTTCCTGCAAACGTGCAAGCCTGCCTCGCGATCGAACCGATCCGCGACATTGAACCCCTACGCGGCGGCGCCGGATGCACTATAATGCATCTCCATCCGGACAGGAGAGAATTGCCCCAAGATGATCGATTTTCGAACTGAACCCTCCAGGTATCGCCATTGGAAACTGAGCTTCTCCGCGCCGGTAGCAACGCTCGCGATGGATGTCGATGAGAACGCGGCGCTCAACCCGGGCTATGAGCTCAAGCTGAATTCCTACGACCTCGGTGTCGATATCGAACTCAACGATGCGGTCCAGCGTATCCGCTTCGAGCATCCCGAGATCAAAAGCGTGATCATCACCTCCGCCAAGGAACGGGTTTTC
The DNA here is from genome assembly GCA_041487675.1 of Binatus sp. (SeqCode). Taxonomy (GTDB): domain Bacteria; phylum Desulfobacterota; class Binatia; order Binatales; family Binataceae; genus Binatus. The sequence continues at coordinate 9,341 of JBGPNU010000061.1, read as the reverse complement.
TGCGCCGGTGCGAATATCCGGATGCTCGGCCAATCGAGCCATCCATTCAAAGTGAATTTCTGCAAGTTCACCAATGAGACCCGCAACGCCATCGAGGACGCCACTCACAATTCCGGCCAATTTTACCTGAGCGCTATCAGCGGAGCGTGCGCCGGCGGAGGCTACGAACTCGCGCTCGCGACTGATTACATAATTATGGCCGACGACGGCTCGACCAGCGTCTCGCTGCCGGAAGTGCCGCTGCTCGCGGTGCTGCCCGGGACGGGTGGACTCACGAGGTTGGTCGATAAGCGGCAGGTGCGGCGGGACCGCGCTGATTTTTTCTGCACTACCGAGGAGGGGATCAAAGGCAAACGGGCCGTGGACTGGAATCTGGTCGATGAGATCGTTCCTCGCACGCAACTGATGGAAATCGCCGCGCGCCGTGCGCTCGAGCTGGGAGCGCGCTCGACTCGGCCGATGCAGCACGGGATTTCACTCGCCACGCTCTCGCGGACGATCGAAGAGCATCGGATTTCCTATCAGCACCTGACCGTTGAAATCGATCGCGGCAACGCAACCGCATCGCTGATGATCAATGGCCCCAGCATCGCGCCGCCCTCCAGATTGGAAGACGGGCTCGGCCGAGACTTCTGGCCGTTGGCGCTGGCCCGCGAACTCGAAGACGCGATCCTGCATCTGCGATTCAATGAGGAAACGATAAGGATCTGGATCTTTCGCAGCCGCGGAGACGCGCTATTGGTGAAGTCGTACGATGCGTTTCTCGCCGCAAACGCAGATAACTGGCTGGTGCGGGAAATAAACCTTTTCCTGAAACGGACCCTCAAGCGGCTCGACGTCAGCTCGCGCTCGCTGTTCGCGCTGATCGAGCCGGGCTCATGCTTTTGCGGAACCGTACTCGAGCTTGCGCTGGGATCGGATCGAGTGTTCATGCTGCGCGGCTCGCGAGCGGGACATGAATCGATACCAGCGAGCATTAGTCTTACCGAAATGAACTTTGGACCATTGCCGATGTGCAACGGCCTGACCCGGCTGGAAAGCAGATTCCTGGGCCAACCGGGGCGGGTCGGCGAACTGCGTGGCCGAATCAATAGCCCGATAGATTCGATACTCGCGGAGCAACTCGGGCTGGTAAGTTTCACCCCCGACGAGATCGATTGGGACGACGAGATTCGCCTTGCGGTTGAAGAACGCGCCGCCTTCTCGTCCGATGCGCTGACCGGGATGGAAGCGTCGCTCAGATTCGGCGGCCCGGAAACGATCGAATCGAAAATATTTGCCCGTCTATCAGCGTGGCAGAACTGGATTTTCCAGCGCCCCAACGCAATTGGTGAAAAGGGCGCGCTGAAACTCTACGGCACCGGAGCCCGGCCGGAATTTGATCCGAGGAGAGTCTAGTGTCGATCAACTATTCCGCGCGAATTCCCAACAACGTGAGTCTCTCCGATGACCGCCGGCTTCAACGAGCGCTGGAGGCCTGGCAGCCCGGCTTCCTGCAATGGTGGAGCGAGATGGGGCCGGAGAGTTTTCAGATCTGCGATGTTTACCTGCGGACGGCAACCTCGACCGATGCGCAAGGCTGGGCGACATTTGGATACGTCAAGATGCCGGATTACAGATGGGGCATTTTTCTGGCTGAACCCGAATCCGATCGCCGGATTCCGTTCGGTGAGCACAAGGGCGAGCCGGTATGGCGCGAAGTTCCCGGCGAGCATCGGGGAGTACTCCGCCGGCTCATCGTGACCCAGGGCGATACGGAGCCGGCATCGGTCGAGCAGCAGCGTCATCTGGGGAAGACCTGCCCGTCGCTATACGATCTCCGCAATCTTTTTCAGGTGAATGTGGAAGAAGGGCGCCATCTATGGGCGATGGTCTATCTGCTGCACGCTTACTTCGGGCGCGACGGGCGCGAGGTGGCCGAGGGATTGCTTCAACGCCGCTCGGGAAACGCCGATAACCCGCGCATCCTGGGTGCGTTCAATGAGAAGACGCCCGATTGGCTGTCTTACTTCATGTTCGCGCACTTTACCGACCGCGACGGCAAGTACCAGCTCGCGAGTCTGGCAGAGTCTGGATTCGATCCGCTGGCTCGTACCTGCCGTTTCATGCTGACCGAAGAGGCGCACCATCTGTTTGTCGGCGAATCGGGCGTGGGCAGAGTGGTCGGCCGCACTTGTCAGCTGATGCGAGCACACAACAGCTTCGCGGTCGGTGCGCACGGCGGTATCGATCTCTCAATCATACAAAAGTATATAAACTTTCATTACTCAGTATCGCTCGACCTGTTCGGCTCGGAACTTTCGACGAATGCGGCAAATTACTTCAGCGCGGGCTTGAAAGGCCGCTTCAAGGAAGCCGATAGAACAGACGATCACCGGCTCACCGGAAGCAGCTACTCGCTACTCAAACCCGACCACGGAAAAATCATCGCGACCGAGCAGCCCGCGCTGCTGGCGTTGAACGAGACTCTTCGCGACTCCTATGTCGCCGATTGTGAACGTGCGCTGGCGCGATGGAACAAGATCATCAAGGAGGCGGATGTCGAGTTCGAGCTGAAGCTGCCGCATCGCGGGTTTCGGCGTTCGATCGGCGAGTTTGGCGGCGTCAGCGTGACGCCCGATGGACAGATCATCGCGGCAGAGGAATGGCAGCGGCGCAAATCCGAATGGATACCGGCTGAAACCGAGCGCGAATTCGTCGCGTCGCTTATGAAGCCGGTGACCACTCCCGGCCAATTCGCAAGCTGGATCGCGCCGCCAATACGGGGAATCAATCACCAACCGCTTGACTTCGAATTTGTAAGCGGGTTGCCCGGCGCGTGACGATGCGCTGAACCCACTTGCTGCTCGATTTTGTTACGTTGACCTTTCAGGCGTGCAACTCGCCCTCCCCGGTATGATGCCAGGAATAGTAAGAGGAATAGTAAACTGACTAATTGCTGCGATACTCAGAATCAGCTGCAGTAGCTTGCGATGGTCTCGAGGAGACGATCGATGTCCACTGGCTTACGCAGAACAATATCGGCCTCGATTGGTTTTGCCGCGCTCGAAGCCGACACGACCACGACCGGGATATGAGCGATCCTGGGGTCGTTCTTTTGGCGACGGCGAAACTCCCACCCATCCATCGTGGGCATCAGAAGGTCGAGCACGATCAATCGAGGCAGCGGTAATCGGCCGAGCAGATCCAACGCTTCTGCGCCGTGCCGGGCGCTAGTCACCGCGTAGCCATGTGACTCCAGCAGATCGCCCAGGGCTTCGAGTGCGTCCGGATCATCTTCAACTACCAGAATAACCGGTCTTGCGCCCCCGGATTCACTTACCATGTCCGAATCGCCTTCAATAAGCTCAAACCAAGCCTGGGGACGCGAATGGGCCTCCTATCGATCGAAGAAGATTGTACATTAGCGGGATTCAACTCGACGGATAGTTCTCAGCATTCATGTTAGCTCCGCAAGCCTATCGGCTCAAGTCATGATTGGCGCTTGCAGTACGAGCCTCGGCTCGATTTTCATTCCTCTTCAGGAGACCTTCGAGCTCAGTAAGCGCGCTTTCGAGATCGGCATGTTTTTCGAGCGCGTCGAGAAATGGATCGCGCTTGAGCCGCGTCATCCGGGGCAGGATCGTTTTGATGTTATAAACCGATGGGTCGAGCGCTGGTTTCAGTTCCGTCCACTTCAGCGGCGCCGAAACCGGCGCACCCTCCAGCGGCCGCACTGAGAACGGCGCGGCGATCGTCTTGCCATGACCGAGTTGGAGGTAGTCGATATAGACGCGGCCCTGTCGCGAGCGCGGGTTTCGATTGATGGTCGCGATTTTGGGAATTCTCCGCACCACGATTTCCGCAACCAGCTCCGAGAACATCTTGGCCTGCGCGTAGGTATATTTCGGCGCCAATCCCACCACCACGTGAAGCCCCATTTGTCCCGAGGTCTTGAGGCACGGCTCGAGGCCTACCTCGCGCAGAACCGCGGCGGTCTCGCGCGCCACCTGGACCGCCAGCCGCGTGGTTGAGCCTTTCGGATCGATATCGAACAGAAGCCAGTCGGGACGTTCCAGGTGAGTGATGCGCGACGACCAGATGTGAATCGTGATTGCCGCAAGATTTGCGACGTATGCGAGCGCCTCCTCGGTGTCGAGAATGAAGTAACCAATCTCGCGCTTCGACTCCTCGGACCAAATCTTTTCGGTGCGAATCCACGATGGCACAAACGCGGGCGCGTCCTTCTGATAGAACGTCTTGCCCGCGATACCATCGGGATATCGCGCGAGCATCACGGGGCGATCTTTGAGGTAGGGCAGCATCCATTTCGAAATCGCGCGATAGTACGCGACCAGGTCGCCTTTCGTGTAACCCGCCCTGGGAAAGAAGATTTTATCCGGGTGAGTCACGGTTGTCGCCGCTGCGCTCGCGCGGTTCTCCTTGATGTCATTCGAGTTGGCATCATCGATGGCTTCGGCAGCCTGCCTGATAGCTACTCCGCGATCTCCCGCATGTTCCTCGGTGGGTCCGCGATCGGCCTGAGGCCTGGCGGCTATCGCGGGCGGGTCGGAATCGCGCTCGGGACCCTCGTAGCGGCATTCGCGCGGATCGGCGCCCTCGACGAGACGCAGAAAACTGGGATGCCTGACGCCTCCGCTGTTCGTCCACTCCGTGAACCTGACCTCGCAGACCAGTTCCGGCCGGGTGAAATGCGCATTCCTCGCGGGCGCGGGCTCATCGCGGGCGGCCTTGCGAAATGGCGGGGCCGACTGCGCGCGCTCTTCGAGCATCGAATGGATCTTGCGTAAAGCATCGCGATTGAAGCCGGTGCCGACCTTGTCCGTGTAGCGAAGTATGCCATCGGATTCGTACTGACCGAGCAGCAAAGCGCCGAAATGGGTCCGCGATCCTTCAGGGGCCGTGTAACCACCGATCACGAATCGCCGGATCTGCGGGCATTTGATCTTCAGCCAATCGCCGCTGCGCGCGCCACGATAAGGTGATTTGCGCAATTTGCCGACGATTCCCTCGAGCCTCTTCTCCACGACCGCCGCATAGAAATGTTTGCCGTGCTCGACTACGTGATCGCAATAGCGCACCGGACCTTCGCCAAGGATTAGTTCGCTCAGGCGATGCTTGCGCTCTTCGAGTGGCATCGTTCGCGTGTCGAAACGATCGAAGGCGAGAAGATCGAAAACAAAATAACGGACTGGAACCGCGAAGCTCAGACGCGCGATCTGGCGCGCGTCATTCACATGCATCCTGCGCTGCAACAACTGAAAGCTCGGACGGCCATCGTCGCCCAGAGCTACGATTTCGCCGTCTAGGACAAATCGTTCGTGCGGGATCGAATTCAAAGCGAGGACGACTTCCGGATAGCGCGCGGTAATGTCGGTTCCACGGCGCGCGTAGAGATGGGCGGTCGCGCCGTCACGAATCGCAAGCGCGCGCACGCCGTCGTACTTGAGTTCGAACAGCCAGCCGGGACTGTCAAAAGGATCGCCGCCGAGCTTGGCCAGCATCAGCGGAAAATCGGCGCGTTTCAGCGGACCTGCGAGTTCCCGGACCTTCGCTCGCGCGAGCCGGCTGATAACTTTCCGGCCGATCGACGGCGCATCGCGCATCTCGTCGATCGTCAACCCCGACAGCACCGAACGGGGATGCTGCTCGAGGACGCCGGCTGACGTGGCGTATTCGTCGCGTTTCTTGATCAGCAGCCAGTTTTGCTTGTCCTTCGGGTCGGCACTCCGGCGCCCCCCGGTCCGCACCAGCGTAAAGGCTCCGCCAAGTTTGAAGCCGTGGAGATTGATATCTACTTTGCCGTTGCGTATCGCGTGCGCGGCGTCCCCCTCTCCCTCCAGAACGCTGTACACGCCGCGATCCCAGACGATAACCGAACCTGCTCCGTAATTGCCCTCCGGAATAACCCCTTCGAAGTCGCCGTATTCGAGCGGATGATCCTCTACTGCGACCGCAAGCCGCTTGTCGGCCGGATTAAGCGAAGGACCTTTGGGGACCGCCCACGAGCGAAGCACACCCTCCATCTCGAGCCGGAAATCGTAGTGAAGCCGCCGTGCGGCGTGTTTCTGGATGACGAAGATCCCGCCGCTCGCCGGGCGGCCGGCCGGGACGGTATGCCCGAACGGTTCTGGAGTTCGCTCGGGGTGCCGTTTTTCGCGATATTTACTCAGCGACATCGAAGCAAGCGCGTCGAATTATCTGAGATCGGCCTCGCCGCGACCGCGCCGCCGGTCGATTCAATCCGGAAGACGCTTTGTCAACCGGCAGACGCTAGCGGGCGCCGCGAGAACGCGATCGCTTCGGCTGAGTCTTGCGTTCCTCGGGCTCCGACGGTTCCGCTTGGGACGATTTCGCGGATTCCTCCCCAGCTTCGGCGTTGAATGCGACTCCGCGCTTTTTGAGCGAGGCCTTCAAAGCGCTCATCAGGTCGATCACATTGCCGCGGCGCGCTTCCGGCGTGGGCTCAGAGACCTCGTGTCCCGCGAGTTTCTGTTCGGCCGCCTCTATTACCCGTTCGCGATAGTTGTCCTTGTATTTCGCCGGCTCGAATTTCTTCCGGGTAAGGTCCGCGATCAAACGCTGCGCGAGCGAGAGTTCCGAGTCTTTGACCGGAGCGTCGGCCCCGTGGTCGATCTCCTTGAAAGATCGAATCTCATCTTCGTAGTACATCGTATGCAGCATCAGGCCATCATCATGCGGCCGGATCAGCACCAAACGTTCCTTGCCCCGCATCGTAAACTTGGCGAGTCCGGCCCGGCCCGCTTTCGTCATCGCTTCCTTGAGCAGATGGTACGCCTTTGCCGAAGTAGGTTCGCATCCGAGCAAATATGAGTTCTCGAAATACACCGGATCGACCTCGGTGACCGGGATGAACTCTTCTATTTCGATTGCGCGATCGGCCTGCGCTTCGAGCTTCTTCAATTCCTCGTCGGTGAAGGTTACGTAGCGGCCCTTCTCGATCTCATAGCCCCTGACCAACTCGCTGCGGTCGATGATCTTTTCTTCCACCGGGCAGAAAATCTTTTCCTGAATGCGGCTCTTGTCCTTCTCGTGGAGCAGGTTGAACCTGACTGATTTTGAACTCGTAGCCGGAAACAAACGGACCGGGATCGAGACCAGTCCGAAGGTCAGGCTTGCAGTCGATATCGAGCGAGCAGCCATCGCTGGAACCTCCAAAAATTCGGAAACGGGGCCATATTACACCGGCGTTTTGCCGCGCAACAGTACCATCGACCGCCCGCGCCCGTGGTCATTGACGATATCAGCACGAGGCAATCGTCATGCCACCATCGCGGATCCCGCGAGCTTACAGTAGCCCAACCCGATCAACGATCATGGCGCCGCGCAAGCATCTTGCGGACCGATTTGTGCGCTGCAACTCTGAAGAATTTTCCGATGCGCAAGTTTGACGCCGTCCGTTTGCTCCGCCGAGGATCGTTATTTTCTTGGAATTTCCTCACAGATTTCCCGATCAAACGTTGGCAAAGGTCTTGCTAAGCTAAGCCCGAGCGACGCTGAGCCGGCGTCGCCAATCCAGAGCAGAGGCGCCAGACAGCGGTCGTTGAGGGAACCATCATGGACCTAGAAACAGTGAACGAACTGCCCAGCATATTCCAGGGATCCGACATTCTTCCAATCCAGTACAACGACCTGTTCCGTCGGGGGACTTCGTCGGCGGACTCGGAGCGCCGCCTTCTTTTCGCCCTGCTCGAGGACGGCATCCGTTGCTACCTCAGATACCGTGATGCCGACCGGAGTTCGCCCCAGCGGCTCGAATTTCTCGAGGCGTCGAATTGGATCAACTCCGAAGACGACGATGGACCCTTCGGCTTCGTCAATGTGTGCGAGGCCTTGGGCATCGAACCGAGCCATCTTCGGGAGGGCGTCCGCAAACATTTTGGACTGCTCGAAGAAATCCGCGCCTGAGGGAAAAAATTAGAAATACCCGGAGTGATATGCCTGCACCTGGCACCTGAAACCTCAACGAGGTTTCAGACTTCCCTTCTTGATAAGACAGGAAGCGCGAAACCCATCGCCCCCGGCGCATGTTTGGGTTTCGCTCACTCGGTTTCCGTCATAGCGTGCGCGCTCTTCCTTCAAAGTCCTGTGCGGAGAATTTTGGTGACGAGGGCGGGACTGGCGCATGGGTGTGGGAAAGGTACAAATGCATGCGACCTGCTCGCCGAAAACCTCGTGGGTTAATTGGGTGATTTTGGTCTGAGTCGGCGCGAATCCAAGGCGGCATCCGTCTCTTAATCAGCGGGTCTGGAGTTCGAGTCCTCCAACGGCCCACCAGATAATCCCCGTAACTCAGCGTGCGGAGCAAGCTTAAGCTCTGCCAAAAAGCCAGCTTCAGTGAGGACTCGGCCAGTAGCCCTCACCACTGTAATTTCGCCCGTTAAGATCTTTGATTTGGACAATTCCTTCGAGAAGGGAGTTCTGTTCGACTAATTGACGTAATTCCAACCGATCGTTAGCCGCCAACGGACTGTTCTCGACCTTAAAGCGAATATCACGGCTGCCGTATTTGGGGATCAGCAGCGACGTTTTTTCATCTTCTGGGATCAGATTTACGTGTGCCGCCGTTCCTCCAGATGACGGAGCTGTTAAAACCAGAGACGCTTCCTTCGCAATGTAAGCGTCTTCCGGACCAGAGTTGGACACGGTAACTAACACAGTTATGTCGGTAGGCGGTGGATTGCGCTTAGGCTCAAGTTTCACACTCTGGAGGGCGAATTTGAATGGAGGATTTATGAGTCGCGCGAAGTAATCTCTGGCTTGCGGAAGGAGAACGACAGTTAGAATGCCTCCGAAGACCGTCACAATCCCCGCCTTGACCAACCTTGTGTCTATTAACCTGCGCACTGCTTCTTTGCTCACAGTTTTGTCCTCTCATCTTTGGTTTGGTGCGCCCCACGCTCCTTCAGCAAGTCGTAGACAATCCGGATCGGTCTTCGGCTTCAGCGACGGATCGATCTTCAAGTCTGAAACCTTCATCTCCACTATTTTCATTGCTGGGCTCGACTCCTTAAATTCTGCGCCACCGGGGGGATTCTGCCAATTCAATGCCCCTCATGGGATCGAGTGCCCAATGCAGCGGCTCCTATTTTTTTGGGGGAAATTTTTCTCAATCTATATAAGGCCGGGCCTCATATATATATTCGGAATTACTAGCTGCAAACGTCGGCATCGCGCTTAGGTGTGGAACGAGCCGCTCGCGCTGAACCTCTTCGATGCAAGGTGCTCACGATTCGGTCGTCGGCATCCGTTCGCATCTCCCCTGCGAGTACGTCGCACGCCCCAGGAATCCAGATTCGCGCCATTGTCATCGGATGATC
>JBGPNU010000060.1:0-12756 GCA_041487675.1 Binatus sp. (SeqCode) | reverse complement strand
TCGTCAACGCGTGGCGCTTCGAGCAGGCCATAGCCGCTCGCGAGCATCTCGAATTCCATCGCTCAAGATCCTCCTGCCGCCCGTTTACCATGGTTCGCGCGTGCGCGGCGAGTCTTTGAAAGCGCGAGCGCGACCGAGCCTGGTCAGACCGGGTGGGGACGCGGAAAAATTTGCGTGGGCAGCGTTATTTTTCCGCGACCTTGCCTTTTGCGGCGGCCGCCTGCTGCATCGATCGCACGTACATTACGACCTGCCAGCGCTGCTCCACCGGGATCTCTGCGGCGTAGGAGGGCATCGACAGGATGCCGTCGCGGATCACTCCATAGATATAGCCGTCGGGAAGATCTTTGCTCGTACCCGAGTTCAGATTTGTCGGCGGCTTCGACAGAACATGCGCAACCGGACCGTCACCCTGGGCCGTAGCGCCGTGGCATGGCGCGCAGTAGGTGTCGAACTGCTCACGGCCGCTGGCGATATTTTGCGCCGTCGGCTGCAGCGGATTGTGCATCTTGATCGTCGCCTGCTCGAGACTCATCGGCGGCTCCCCACCGTGGACGGGAAGGGTATCGGCGGGCGTCACCCGCGGTGCCTTGGCAAGCGGCTGAATCTCCGGCCCGCGGTACATGTCGATGCTCCATGGAAAACAATCGGCAGGCGCTGGCGAGATAGCCATGACGATCGTGAGCGCGATCATCCCAACTGCGATGCGGGTCGTGTTGGAAAGCGAACTCGTCATGATGCTCAAACTCGCGAGCCTCTACTTCTTTACGACGATAACACCGACCATACCCGCCTTCTCGTGCGGAAGGCAAAAGTAGCGATAGGCGCCGGGCACTGTAAATTTGTAGCTGTAGTCGCCGCCTGGAGGAATGAAGCCGGAATCAAAAGCCGCCGCATCTTTCGGCATCGAAGTGTCTTTGCGGTTCTGTGCGTTGGCGGCCGCAGTCGAAACGGAGTGCACCGTCTGTCCGTCATTCACCCATTGCACGCTCTCGCCGACTTTTATCGAAACTTTTTCAGGCGCGTAAAACGGCGCCTTGTCAAACATCTTGATAACAACGAGGTTACCCGCAGCCTTGGCGGGATTTGGAAGCAACGCGATCGCAGCGGTAATCGCAACCGCGGTGGCGACGATTGCCACGCGAAGAATCATGCGGCGACAGGAATTGCGCAAACCGGCCGAGACTATACGGAGATCGATCGCTGAACCAGCCATTGCTCACCTACTTGTTGGCCCAAATCTATTGCGGCGCGCTGCTCAAGAACTCCAAACCTTTGATGCCGGCATCCACCTTGACGTGTGACCCGTCGCGAATCTCCCCCGAAAGGATCTTGCGCCCGAGCGCAGTCTCGATCTCCCGCTGGATCATCCGCTTCAACGGACGCGCCCCGTACGACGGATCGTAGCCGTGCTCGGCAAGGTAGTCGCGAGCCTTATCGGTCAGATCGAGAACGATCTTTCGCTCTTCAAGCCGCGCCCGCAGCCGCATGAGCTGGATATCGACGATCTGGCGCAATTCATCGCGGGTGAGCGGATGGAAAACTACGACCTCATCGACGCGGTTCAGGAACTCGGGCCTGAAGCTTTGCCGCAGCACCTCGAGCGCTTGCTCCTTCATCCTTTCGTAGTCCTGACCTTTGAATCCGAGAATGAGCTGGCTCGCGATATTGGAGGTCATGATCACAACCGTGTTGCGGAAATCCACGGTACGGCCGTGACCGTCGGTGAGCCGCCCGTCGTCGAGCAGTTGCAGCAACACGTTGAATACATCGCCGTGCGCCTTTTCGATCTCGTCGAACAGGACCACAGAATACGGACGTCGACGCACCGCCTCGGTGAGTTGTCCGCCTTCCTCGAATCCGACGTAGCCCGGAGGCGCCCCTACCAGCCGCGAGACGGTATGCTTCTCCATGTACTCGGACATGTCGATTCGGATCATCGCGGCTTCGTCGTCGAACAGGAACTCCGCAAGCGCGCGAGCGAGTTCGGTTTTGCCTACACCGGTTGGCCCTAAAAATATGAACGATCCGATCGGGCGATTGGGATCCTTGAGTCCGGCGCGCGCGCGAATCACTGCGTCAGAAACGGCGACCACCGCTTCGTCCTGGCCGATCACGCGTTTGTGCAGATGCTCTTCGAGATGAGCGAGCTTCTGCACCTCTCCTTCGAGCAGGCGCGAGACCGGAACTCCGGTCCAGCGCGCGACAACTTCGGCGATGTCGTCCTCGTCCACCTCTTCTTTAATCAAACGAGCGCCGCCCGCGTGCTTATCGATAAGCTTTTGCTCGTCCGCCGCCAGATCTTTCTCCAGCGAGGCGAGCTTTCCGTATTGCAGCTCGGCGACCTTGTTGAGGTCGTACTCGCGCTTGGCTTTTTCGATCGCGAGCCTGGTCTGCTCGATTTCGGCTTTGATCTTTGCGAGCTTCTCGAGTCCGCCCTTTTCGGTTTGCCACTGCGCCTGCAACGCCGAGCGCTTCTCTTTTATTTCGGCAAGCTCCTTTTCCAGCTTTTCGAGCCGATCCCGCGACGCCTGGTCGGTCTCGCGCTTGAGCGCCTCACGCTCGATCTCGAGTTGCATCACACGCCGGTTCACTTCATCGATCTCGACCGGCATCGACTCCTTCTCGGTGCGCAACTTCGCCGCAGCTTCATCGACCAGGTCGATGGCTTTGTCGGGCAGGAACCGGTCGGTGATATAGCGCTTCGAGAGCACCGCGGCCGTTACCAGCGCGGCGTCCTTGATCCGGATTCCGTGATGTACCTCGTAGCGTTCTTTCAGCCCGCGCAGAATCGAAATGGTATCTTCGACGCTGGGCTCCTCGACCAGCACCGGCTGGAACCGCCGCGCCAGCGCCGCGTCCTTCTCGATATGCTTGCGGTACTCGTCGAGCGTGGTCGCGCCGATACAATGCAACTCGCCGCGCGCAAGCATCGGCTTCAGCAGGTTCGATGCATCCATCGCGCCTTCCGCCGCACCCGCGCCGATGACTGTGTGCAACTCGTCGATGAAGAGGATTATCTCGCCGGCAGCCTCCAGCACTTCCTTGAGGACCGCTTTCAAGCGTTCCTCGAACTCGCCGCGGAATTTGGCGCCCGCTATCAGCGCGCCCATATCGAGTGCGACGAGCATGCGGTTCTTCAACCCATCAGGCACGTCGCCCGCGACGATTCGCTGCGCGAGCCCCTCGACGATCGCAGTCTTGCCGACGCCCGGCTCGCCGATCAGCACCGGATTGTTCTTGGTGCGGCGTGAGAGCACCTGGATGACGCGGCGGATTTCCTCGTCCCGTCCTATAACCGGATCGACTTTGCCCGCGCTGGCGAGCTTGGTCAGATCGCGGCCATAACGCTCCAGCGCCTGGTAAGTCGCTTCAGGATTGGACGACGTGACGCGCTGACTGCCGCGCACCTTCTTGAGCACACCCATCAGCTTGTCGTGAGTGAGTCCCGCTTCGCGAAGAAGCTTGGCCGATGCTCCCGGCTCGTCGAGCATCGCGATCAGCACGTGCTCGACCGACACATATTCGTCCTTGAGTTTGCCTGCTTCCTGCTCCGCGCGCGCAAGCACACGGCCAAGGCGCTGGGTAGCGTACACTTGTCCGCTGTCGGAACCGGTGCCTGTGACTCGGGGAATTTTCGCGAGTTCCGCGTCGAGCTTTCGCCGCAGCGCCGCGCGATCGACGCCGGTTAGCGTCACAATCGATGACGCCAGGCCGTCGTCGTCCTCGAGCAGGGCTGCCAGCAAGTGCTCGACATCAACCGCCTGGTTATGGGCGGTAAGCGCGGCGTTTTGCGCCCGTCCCAGCGCTTCCTGAAGTTTTTCGGTGAAGCGGTTTGCGTTCATGCGATCAGCTCTTAAAACCTAACCATTTTGCGATTGGCGGCAAGGAGCATCGACGCCGCAGTTTAGAATGAAGAGCGGCTGCGCTTGGCTCGGGCGTCACTAATCCATGTATCCACGAAGCCAGCGATGCTCAGAAATGGGAATAGCACGCAGATCGACGCAAAGCTAAAGCTCTGCGCACCACCGAATTGGTGTGGAAGCAGCGCTCGGCGCGGCGGAGGCCGAACAACGGCCCGGAACTAGATATTCGCTGCGGGCGCCGGAGTGCCGCGCGTCGTACGACGTTCCGCGCGCACACGAACGTTGGGCTCGAACGCCGGATGCAAGCCCGCTTCCCGCGCAGAGGGAGCAACATTGGCCGGCTTCGGTGCAGTCAACAGGATGTGGCGCCTGCCCTCGCGGACGAGGATGCCCCGTTCGGTCATTTCGGTCAGCAGCTTGCTCACCATCGGGCGCGAACTGCCAATCATCTCAGCGAGTTCCTCTTGCGCGAGTTCCGGCATCAAGAGCGTTCCGCGAGAGTCCGGAACCCCGAAGCGTTCCGCCAGTTCGGCCAGAACGATCTCGAGCCGCTTGCGCAGCGACATCCCCAGGAACGATGCGTAGCGGTAGGCGACGCCGGACCACATCGAATTGATCGACTCCGCAATCCTGAGCAGCGCCTCGGGCTCGAGGCCTTTCAGCACTTCCGCGATGTGATGGCGGGTGAACAATGCGACGCAGCAGTTGGTAAGCGCAGCGGCCTCGAAAAGTTGCGATCGCTCGCCGTCCACGTCGGCGAAATCAGCGTATCCAACCAGGTCACCCGGTCCCGCCAATTCGACCAGCACGCGATCGCTCCCCGGCCGCGAGCTATGAACTTTGACCACGCCGGTCAGCACCGCAAAAACCACGTCGGCGGGTGAGCCCTTGGAGAACAGTTCGGCACCCTTGGGATAGCGCACCAGCATGTGGCGCTCGAGCAGGATGGCCGCCGCATCACGCGGAAGTCCCATCGATGAAAGCTTGGAGAGCAGCCTCTCCTGGACTTGCGCCGAGACTTGAAGATTCATATGCATCTCCCTTGCGGCTGCACTTATGACGGCCGGTGTGTAAATAAACCCTACAAAGTGTTATCTCACGCGGAGGGATTGGTCAAGCGCGCTGTAACTACCGAAATCGGGCCTCCGGGGGGAAGCAAAAGCGGTTCAGGCGCCCGCGATCGTCATCTCGGCTATCTTGATTGTCGGCGCGACGGTAGAAGACCGCCAGTTGAGGTCGTTCCCGATCATCTCGATCCCCGCCATCATGTCCTTAAGATTGCCCGCAATCGTGATTTCCTGCACCGGGTATGCAAGTTCGCCATTCTCGATCCAGATTCCGCCGGCGCCCCGCGAGTAGTCGCCGGTGACCATGTTCACGCCGAAGCCTATGGTCTCGGTCAGGTAGAGTCCCTGCTTCACTGAGCCGATTATCTGCTCGGGTGTATAAATTCCCGGTTCGAGATAGAGATTGGTGGTCGATACGGTTGGCGCCTCACCGACCGAGCGCGCCGCGTTGCCGGTCGGAGCGAGGCCGAGCTTGCGCGCCGAGTAGCAGTCGAGCAGGTACGACGTGAGCACGCCCTTCTCGACCACGTGCCGGCGTGAAGTCGGCAAGCCCTCGCCATCGAACGGCTTGGAGCCGAGACCGGCGGGGATTAGCGCGTCGTCGATGATCGCCACGCCGGGGGCGGCAATCCGATTGCCCAGCTGTCCCACCAGGAACGATGCGCCCTTGTAGAGCGACGGCCCCGAAGCCGCGCCGACGATCGATCGAATCAGTCCCGCAGCCATAAGGGGATCGAAAACTATCGGCGCGCGTGTCGTCTTGATCTTGCGCGCGCCGAGGCGCCGCAGCGCCCGCTTCGCCGCAGTAACTCCGACCGACTCCGCATCTTCGAGTTTTCCGAAGCGCCGATTCGACGTGTACCAGAAGCCCTGCTGCATCATCTCGCCTTCCTGGGCGATCGGCTGCACGATGAGCGTGTACGAAGTCCCCGCATACTCGCCGGAAAATCCCTGGCTATTGGCGAACAGAATCTGGCCGCGCCCGGAGCTGAATTCCGCGCCCTCGGAATTTTTCATCCGCGGATCGAATTTAAGCGCGGCGTTCTCGGCGGTGCGTGCAATCTCGAGTGCGCGATCCGCATCTACGATGCCGCTGTCTGGATCGGCGAGCGACAGCTCGGGCAATGATTTCGGATGCAACGACGGGTCGGGAAGTCCCGCCCATGGATCGGACGCCGACAGGCGCGCCAACTCAACCGTATGCGCGACAAAATCCGCAAGTGAGCCGCGCTCGATCTCAGCCGTCGATGAGGTCGCGGACGATTGCCCGCAGAACACGCGCAGGCCGAGCCGCCGTTCGCGCGAGCTCTTGAGCTTTTCGACTTCGCCCAGCCGCACACCGGCGGAAAGCGACTCTGCGGTAACGCACAAAACTTCCGCCGCGCTTGCGCCTTTTTTCTTTGCCTCGTCGAGCGCCCAATTGGCGAGTTCCAAATCCACCGCAGCCATCGCTAGTTTCCCACTGTCAGGCGCGCGTGCCGCCGACCGTTATGCCGTCGATTCGAATCGTTGGCAGACCCACGCCCACCGGCACCGATTGGCCGTCCTTGCCGCAGGTCCCGATGCCCGCGTCGAGCGCGAGGTCATTGCCCACCATCGATACGCGCGTGAGCACGTCCGGACCATTGCCGATAAGCGTCGCGCCCTTCACGGGCTGGGTCACTTTCCCATCCTCGATCAGGTAAGCCTCGCTCGCGGAGAAAACGAACTTGCCATTGGTGATATCGACTTGTCCGCCGCCGAAGCTCACCGCGAAGAGACCGCGCTTGACCGACTTGATGATGTCTTCGGGCGTCGATTCGCCGGCGAGCATGAAGGTGTTGGTCATCCGCGGCATCGGTGAATGTGCAAAGCTCTCGCGCCGTCCATTGCCGGTGGGCGCCATCTTCATGAGCCGCGCATTCATCCGATCCTGCAGGTAGCCGCGCAGGATTCCCTTTTCGATCAGCACGGTGCGCGAGGTTGGAGTGCCTTCGTCATCGACGTTCAGGCTGCCGCGCCGATTTGGAATGGTGCCATCATCGACGACCGTACAGAGTTCGCTGGCAACCTGCTGACCGATTCGATTCGCGAAGGCTGACACGCCCTTGCGGTTGAAGTCGCCTTCGAGGCCGTGACCGATGGCCTCGTGGAGCAGAATTCCCGGCCATCCGTTGCCGAGCACCACAACCATCTCTCCCGCAGGCGCATCGACCGCGTCGAGATTCACGATCGCCTGCCGAGCCGCTTCGAGCGCATACTCCCGCCATCGTTCGTTCTCGATGAAATAATTCCACTCGACGCGTCCGCCGCCGCCATAGGAGCCCATCTGGCGGCCTTTGCCGTCGTCGGCAATCACGGTCACGTTCAGGCGACATAGCGGCTGCGTATCGGCAGCGACCTGGCCGTCGCTGTTCACGATCATCACGATCTTCTGCTCGCATGCGAACGACGCCATCACGTTTTTCACGCGCGGATCGTAGGCGCGCACCACCTTATCGATCTCGCTGAGCAATTTCGCGCGTTCATTCACCGGAACGTCCAGCGGCGTGCTCTCAAGATCATAAAGCGCATGGTGCGTGATCGGAGTCCCGACCTGCACCGCAGCAGGCACGGCGCCGCGCTGATCGGCGATCGCGCGGGCAGCCTCGGCGGCAAGGCGCATCCTGTCGATAGTCACCTCGTCGGAGTAGGCGTAGCCGGTGCGATCGTCGGCGCATACGCGCACGCCGACCCCGTGACTGACACTCTTGCTGGTGTGATTGACCATCGATTCCTCGAGCCCGAGACCTTCGGCGCTGCGGTACTCGAAGTAGAGATCGGCGTAATCAGCTTTGCGTTCGAGCGCGCTGCCAAGGATTCGCTCGAGTGCGCCGTGGTTCATGCCGAATCGGTTCAGGAAGAATTTATCGGGAGCGACGAGTTCGTTGGACATTGTATTTGCCGCCTGTGATTGGAAGTTTATCAAAGCGCGCATCCGCCAAGAAGATCGATCGATGGCCCGTCGCATACATTTCCGAGTCGAATGGGGGTCCCCAATAGCGAAGCGTCCCCGAAACGGGTTACGATTTGGGGGAAGGCGAGGCGACGCGAGGGACGAATGGCGACAGGCGGATATCTCGCATATTCCGGAAACATGTATTAGGTAAATTGTCCCTGAGCTTTTTATTGGACTGCGAGGAGTCTAACGCGGTGAAGTTAATTCTCGAAAACATTCGGACCTTTTCGGGCCATCATGAGATTCCAGTGCGCCCACTCACACTTTTAACGGGCGAAAATAGCACCGGCAAGAGTACTTTTCTCGGGATGCTGTCTGCAGTCTGCGACGCTGGCTTTCCGTTCCAGCCGGGTTTCAATAAACCTCCGTTCGATTTTGGAAACTATGACACTATCGCGACCTTCAAGGGCGGTAGATACGGACGTGCTACTAGCTTTTCGCTGGGCCTCGATATGAACGACGTTGAATTGAGTTCGTCTGAACGCAAACGCTTCATCGCAATATACGTAAATAGCCGAGGACAATTCCGGCTGAAAAATTTTGAACTCTCCGCGCAAGGCTATTCTCTCTCGGTAGAAATAGAGGAAGCCGACGATCGGCAGCTGCGGGGCAAATATAGGATTAGAGTGTTGGACAAGACCGTCGCTAGCGACTTTTCGCTGGGGGATCTATCGCTAGACGCAAGACCAAACCCTCTCGTTCGAATCTTTTACGAGTCCCTTAATAGAGCCGACATCAAGGATGATGGCCATCGTAGGATGGTTTTTGGAACGCTCAACTATATTGCCCCGCTCGTCGGCACTAGTACGATGTCGATTGCTCCAATAAGGACCAAACCGGAGCGTACTTACAGTCAAATTCAAGAAGCCTACCTCCCGACGGGAGATCATATCCCGTTCTTGCTGGAACAACTCCTGCGGCGAGATTCGGCAACTCGCAGTAAACTGTTACGAACTTTGAAGCAGTTCGGAGACGAGTCTGGGTTGTTTAAGAGTTTTCAAGTTAGGCACCTCGGAGACCGCGCAACTGATCCCTTCCAACTGCTTGTGACGGTGGCGGGGCGTGCCTCAAACTTGGTCGACGTTGGTTACGGCGTAAGCCAGGCACTTCCTGTAATCGTTCAAGCATCTCTTATGGAAGGTGACCAAACTTTGCTGTTGCAACAACCCGAGGTGCACTTGCATCCTCGCGCGCAGGCTGCCCTAGGCACTTTTTTTGCGCTCCTAGTCGCGTCAGGATCCAGTAAATTCTTGGTTGAGACTCACAGCGACTACATTATCGATCGGGTTAGACAGGAGGTTGCTAAGAAAACTATACCACCTGAAAAAGTGGGCATACTGTACTTTCAGAGTAAGGGCATTGAGTCGGATTGGTCACTCCTCGATCTCGACGCGAATGGCAATATCGTAAAGCCACCGCAGGACTATCGGGATTTCTTTCTTCGTGAAGAAGTGAGCCTGCTTACGCGAACCGCGCGCTCGAGTTAGCGTTCCCGGATGTGCGTCATAGTCGATGTCAATGTCGCCGCTCGCGTGCTATTGCGTTCCGACGATCAGGACTTCGCGCCCGTTTCGCTCAGAATACTTGGGAAATCGAACCGACCGCTCATACTCGTATATGGCGGAAGATTGCTTGCCGAGTACAGGAGAAACCGCGCAATAGTACGCCTCTTGGCCGTTTTAGATAGGAACGGCCGTGCTATTCACCATTCAGCAATCGAGATCCAAGTCGCAGGGAGAAAGCTGCGCCGCGAAGGGAATTGCGTGTCAAACGACCTGCACATCCTGGCGCTTGCCTTGGTTTCGGGAACTCGGCTCCTAGTTTCCCTTGACCAAGATTTGCATCGAGATTTTAAGAACCCGAAAGTGTTGAGCAAGCCACGGGGAGGAGTCTACCAGAGTCGGAATCATCTGCCGCTCCTACAGCGGACCAAATGCTCCCATTGATTCTCCGCTTGATCTCCGGGATCAGCCGGCGGCGGCGGCTCGGCTGCGGCGTGGTGTTTCGGGGGCGGCATCTTGTTTGCGCGCGCGCTTTTTGGGCTTCTTGGACTTGGTCTGCTCTTCGTTGCCGGTGAATTCGATTATCGAGAGCATCGCGGCGTCGCCGCGCCGATGTCCGAACTTGATAACCCGCGTATAGCCGCCGTTGCGCTCCTTGAAGCGTGGTGCGATCTCGTCGAAGAGTTTCTTGACCGCGTCATGCGATTGCATGAACGCGAATGCGCGACGGCGCGCGGCCAGGTCGCCCTGCTTGCCGAGTGTGACCATCCGGTCCGCGATGCGGCGGAGTTCCTTGGCCTTGGGATCGGTCGTTTTGATTCGTTCGTGACGAATCAGCGCAAGCACCATGTTCTTGAACAGCGCTTTGCGATGCGCGGAGGTGCGATTGAGCTTACGGCCCGAGTTGAGATGACGCATCGGTTACTCCAGACTTTCCTGTCTAACCTAACCCCTTCCGTCGGTGTCACGGACACGCGGGAAGGGGAACAATCGCACCTAACCCCTAACCCCTTCCCTTAAGGGAAGGGGAACAATCGCGTGGAGAGAGGGCGAGCGGACTTTATGCCGACTCGCGGCGTTCTTGCTCTTCCCACATGCGATCGAGCTCGCCGCGCGGGGGCAGATTCTCCAGGCGCATCCCTAGCGAGAGTCCCATGTCGGCCAGGACTTCCTTGATCTCGTTGAGCGACTTGCGGCCAAAGTTCTTGATCTTGAGCATGTCCTGCTCGGTGCGCTGGACCAGCTCGCCGATATACTTGATGTCCGCATTCTGAAGACCGTTGAACGCGCGCACCGAGATTGGCAGGCCCTCGACCGGACGGTAGAGAAGCTCGCTCAGCGTCGGACGCGCGTCGCCGCCCTCGGCGGCGCCGGTCGGCGCTTCGGCTTCTTCTTCGACGCCCGCGAAAATCGTCATCTGATCGCGCATCACGCGCGCCGCATAAGTCAGCGCCTCGCGCGGGTTGATCGAGCCGTCGGTCCATATTTCGAGCGCCAGCCGATCGTAGTCGGTGCGCTGGCCGACGCGCGCGTTGGTCACCGTAAAGTTCACCTTGCGAATCGGCGAAAAGATTGCGTCGAGGCGAATCGTTCCAATCGGCTCCTCGTCTTCGGTGCGCTCGCCGGGCACGTAGCCGCGGCCACGCTTGATGACGAGTTCCATGTCGAGATCGGCGCCCTTGTCGAGCGACGCGATATGCTTGTCGGGGGTCAGCACTTCAAGGCTGGGTCCGCCGGTGATATCGCGCGCGGTGACCTGCGCCTCGCCCTTGACCTTGAGGGTCGCGGTAATCTGCTCGCCCTCATGCAGGCGGAGCCGGATTTCCTTCAAGTTGAGGACGATGTCGGTCACGTCCTCCTTGACTCCGGCCAGAGTAGAAAACTCGTGGAGGACGTTTTTAATCCTTACCGCCGTAATCGCATAACCGGGCAGCGTGGACAGCAGGATGCGCCTGAGCGCGTTGCCAACGGTGATTCCGTAGCCGCGTTCGAGCGGTTCCGCGGAAAACTTGCCGTAGGAAGGAGTGACTTCCTTCTCGTCGAACTCGACAGCCTTGGGTTTGATCAGATCTCGCCAGTCGTTCTGCATAATCTCTATTGCTCTTGTTTCCGGCTCTTGTTTCCGATTGGATTTCTCGCGCCCATGCAGGCCCACCGCGGACCGGGACGCCGATCGGTTGCCTCCGCTATCTTGAGTAGTGCTCGACGATCAGCTTCTCGCTGATCGGCATCGTGAGTTCAGCGCGCAGCGGCAGCGACCGCAGCGAGCCGCGGAATTGTTCGCGTTCGAGCGCCATCCACGGCGGGACGCCGCGGCGCTGCGCCATCTCGATAGCCTCGACGATCACCTTCTTGGTGCGGCTCGCCTCGGCGACGCTGATAACGTCGCCAACCTCGAGCAGGGTCGAGGGAATCGTGACTTTCCTGCCGTTGAGATGGATATGGCCGTGGCGCACGACCTGGCGCGCCTGCGCGAGCGAACTCGCGAAGCCGAGCCGGTACACCACGTTGTCGAGCCGGCGCTCGAGCAGCACCAGCAGGTTCTCGCCGGTGATACCGTCCATTCGTTCAGCCATCTCGAAGTACGCCGAGAACTGCGTTTCCATCAGACCGTAAATGCGTTTGACCTTTTGCTTTTCACGCAGACGAATCGCGAACTCGGAGAAACGCGTGCGCGCCTGGCCGTGCGCCCCGGGCGGATAATTGCGCCGCTCGATAGCGCACTTGTCGCTGTAGCATCGCTCCCCTTTGAGGAAGAGTTTCAGTCCCTCGCGCCGGCATAGCCGGCATACCGGACCCAGGTTCCTTGCCATCTTATTTCAGTGAATCCGCTTGGTTGGGGACAGCCCGACGAAAATTTCCTTAGCTGTCCGCGTTTTCGTTTTTCGTTGCCTCTGTCGCGTTTGCTCCGGGTCAGACTCTGCGCCGCTTCGGCGGACGGCATCCATTGTGCGGAATCGGCGTCACATCCTTGATCGAGATCACGCCGAGACCTGCGGCCTGCAGAGCGCGCACCGCGGATTCGCGTCCGCCGCCCGGCCCTTTGACATGAACCACCACTGCGCGCATTCCAACTTCCGAGCATTTGCGCGCGCACGCCTCAGCCGCCATCTGGGCTGCGTACGGCGTGCCCTTGCGCGATCCCTTGAAACCGACCGAGCCGGCGCTCGACCATGCGATCACGGTGCCCTGCTGATCGGTGATCGTCACGATCGTGTTGTTGAAGGTCGCGTGAACGTGCGCGACGCCCTCGGGCACGTTGCGGCGGATCTTCTTGCGGCGCGGCGCAGGTGCGGGTGCTCCCGCGGCGCCCGCGGCGGCAGGCGCTGCTGCGGCGGCCTTCT
>JBGPNU010000059.1:0-12793 GCA_041487675.1 Binatus sp. (SeqCode) | reverse complement strand
GTACTCGATATTGCTGCCGCGGCGAATTTCGTCGGCCTTGAGCCCGAAGATCCGATCGAATACCAGTGCGTGCAAAACCGACACGTCGAGGCGCCGCACGGCGGCTGGTGCGTCGGGCATCGCGGACTTGAGCGCCATGCGGCTTCTGAGCCGCAGGATGAAATAGTTGGGACTGCCCCGGAGCGTCACGCCGATTGCGCCGCTGCCGGCCTCGTCGAGGCGGGCGCGAAACACCTCGCGCTGCGCGATTTCCTCGACGTTGAACATCTCACGCGCGCGCTCGGGGAACGCGGCAAGCGCGTCGCGATTGAGCGTTTTCACGACCCGATGCGTCGGCAGAATTACCAGCCCCGGATCGTTGCATCCGACCAGTGTCATCATCGTGTAGTCGTAAAGCTCGGGCTCACTTGACGCGTTTTCGTGGCGGCGCGCGCGCCGATAGTTGAGCGCGGTTTCGTAGCGATGGTGTCCGTCGGCGATCAGCAAGCGCGGCGATTCGAGTTCACCCTGAATGATTGCGATTTCCGCGGGCGCATCGATCGCCCGCAGTTCGTTGCGAATCCCGAGGTCATCGACGAGATCGATCAGCGGCTCGCGCGATGCGACCTGTTCACGAATCCGATCGAGCTCGGGATGCGCGCTTGAGTAGAGACCGAAGATCGAGCTGGTGTTCACCTGGAGCGCGGTCAGCAGCCTGAGCCGGTCTTCCTTGGCGGCGGGAAATGTCCGCTCATGCGGCACGATCCGTCCGCGATCGAATTCCTCGAGCCGGACTCGCGCGATGAATCCCGTGCGATGAAGCAGCCGGCCCTCGACGTCGAAGCTCTGCGTGTATTGGTAGATCGCCGGACGCGCCGCGCGTACCAGCACGCCGGCGCCGAGCCAGTCCGCGAGCGTCTTCTCCGCCGCCGCGTAGCGGTCCTGCTCGCGGCCGAATTCGAGCCTGACAATATTGTACGGACTGCGCTCGTACAGTTGATTCTGCCGCGCGGCGCCGATCAAATCGTAGGGCGGTGCGACCACGCGCGCGGGTTCGCCGGCAATTTTCCGGTTGTAGAGCAGCGCGCTGAAAGGCTCGATACGTTTACCAAGCCCATTCATTTGAGCTGCTCTCCCGCGAGCACCGCTGCGATTTGATCTTCTGAAATTGCGCCGGCTCTGACCATTTTCCAGGCCTCTCGATTGACCGCTACCACCGTGCTGGGCGCGGTTGCCATCAGATTTCCGCCTTCAAGGTAAACTTTAACTTTTGCGCCGAGCGTGGCGCGGGCCTCCGCGAGCGATCTGGCCGGCGACTTGCCGCTCAGATTCGCGCTGGTGGCTGTAATCGGATGTCCGAGTCCGGCGGCGAGCGCGCGTGCGATCGGATTCGGCGAAACGCGCACTCCAACCCCGTCCGGTCCGGTGAGTTCGGGCGCCAAGCCGTCGCACGCCGGTATTACGAGGGTCAGCGGTCCGGGCCAGAACGCGTCGGCAAGACGGCGCGCATCGATTGGAACTTCGCGCGCGATCGAAAACGCCATCGATGTATCCGCGGCGATCAGTCCGATCGGATGTCCCGCCTCGCGCGCTTTCACTCGAAAGAGCCGCTCGAGTGCGACGCGCGAAAACGGATCGGCCCCGAGTGCGTAAAATGTCTCGGTCGGATAGACGATCAACTCGCCGGCTTGGAGCGCTGCGATGCCATCGGCGAGGCGAAACACCGGGTCGGCGGCGCGGCGCGATTTGTGCGAACTGCTTGATGAACGCGGCAAGTGACGATTCCGACTCCTGCGAAACGCGGCGCTCAAAAATTATATGGGATCGCCGCGCCCACTCGAAGCGCGTGCGAGCGCGCGTCGTGCGATGTCGCGGCGGAAATGGCGTCCCTCGAACTCGATCATCTCCGCGGCCTGATACGCCGCATCAACCGCAGTCGCCAGCTCGGGCGCCATCGCGGTGACCGTCAACACGCGGCCGCCGTCGGTAACCAATTGCCCGTCGCGAAGAGCGGTGCCCGCGTGGAACACTTTCATGCGAATTTTGTTCATCGCCCATTTGACCTTGATGTCCGACGGCACGTTGCCCTCGATCCGTTCCAGGCCGGTGATCGCGATGCCCTTTCGATAGTCGCCCGGGTAGCCGCCCGACGCGAGGACGACCGCGACTGCCGACCGCGGCGAGAGCCTGACAGTGGCGCGCGCAGCGTTGCCCTCGGCCGCGGCGAGCAAAGTTTCGGCAAGGTCGCTCTCGAAGCGCATCATCAGCACTTCACATTCAGGATCGCCGAACCGGACGTTGAACTCGAGCACGTTTATTTTCTCGCCGTCGATCATCAGGTTGACGAACAGCAGTCCGCGAAACGGAGTTCCGCGCGCGTTCATCGCCCCGAGCATGGGGACAATGACCTCACGCATGATTCGCGCTTCGAAGTCGGCTCCGATTTGCGGCAGCGGCGAGTAAGCGCCCATTCCGCCGGTGTTGGGGCCGCGATCGCCGTCGAAGATAGCCTTGTGATCCTGGAAGCTGCCGAGCGGGGTCGCATTCTCTCCGTCGCACAGCGCGAAGAAGGAAACCTCCTCGCCGGTCAGGAATTCCTCCACGATGATGCGGTCGCCCGCCGCGCCAAACCGGCGATGCTCCATCGCGTTTGCGATCGCTTCCAATGCGGTCGCGGTGTCGTGGCAGATCGCGACGCCTTTGCCGAGCGCGAGCCCGTCGGCCTTCACCACGACAGGTCCTTTGCGCGCGCTCACGTATTGCCGCGCCGATTCGGCGTCGGTGAAAGCTGCGAAGTCGGCGCTCGGGACGCCCGCCTCGCGCATGATGTATTTCGCGAACGATTTGCTGGTTTCGAGTTGCGCCGCCGCCGCGCTCGGACCGAAGATCTTGAGCCCGGCGCGTGTGAACTCGTCCACGATTCCGGCCGCGAGCGGATCCTCCGGGCCAACGATCGTCAGGTCAACAGATTTTTCGTGCGCGAAATCAGCCAGCGCCGCGATATCGGTCGGCGCGATCGCAACCGGCTCCGCCATCTGGTTGATTCCAGGATTTCCGCTCGCGCAAAAAATCTTCCACACGGTCTGGCTCTGATGGAGCCGCCACACCAGCGCATGCTCGCGCGCGCCCTTGCCGATAACGAGTACTTTCATGCGATGCCTTTTCGGTTAAGCAAAGCTTTCCCGCATCTGCTAATGGCGAAAATGGCGCACCCCCGTAAAGACCATTGCGAGGCCGTACTTGTCCGCCGCCGCGATCACTTCGTCGTCGCGCACTGCGCCGCCAGGTTGTGCGATCGCGGTCGCGCCTGCTTCCGCGGCAAGGGTTGGCCCGTCGGGAAACGGGAACAGCGCTTCGGACACCAGCACCGAGCCTTCGAGCGAGACGTGCAACCGCGCGGCTTTCTCGCGCGCGGCATAGACCGGATCGATCCGCGAAGTCGCGCCGCCGCCGACTGCCAGCGTGCGGTCTTCGGCGACGAATGCGATCGCGTTGGACTTGACGTGCTTGCAGACCTTGATTCCGAACCCAAGCGCGCGCATCTCGGCGTCGGTCGGCTTGCGCTGCGTGACGATTTTGCCTTTGCGCGGATCTTCGATCGAAAGGTCCGGGGTCTGCACCAGCAAACCGCCGAGCACCTTCTTGATGTCGAGTTCGTTGCGATCGATCGCCGCGGGATTGAAGGTCATCACGCGCCGGTTTTTCTTCTTGCGCAGGAACGCGATCACGTCATCGGGATACCTGGGTCCGATCAGAACTTCGGTGAAGAGTTCGTCCACCGCCCGCGCGAACTCCATGTCCCACGCACGATTCGCGATTATGATGCCGCCGAACGGAGAATCGGGATCGGTCGCGAATGCCTTGTCCCACGCGCCCTTTAGCGTGTCGGCGACTCCGACCCCGCATGGCGTGTTGTGCTTCAGAATAGCGACCACCGCGCGCCGCTCGTCTTGAAATTCGAGCATCAGGTTCATCGCGGAGCTGATATCCACAACGTTGTTGAACGACAGTTCTTTGCCATGAAGCTGATGCGCGATCTCCAGGAAGCGGCCGTAAAGCGCGCCGGTCTGATGCGGATTCTCGCCGTAGCGAAGCGCCTGCTCGCGAACGAGCGCGAGGCTGAATGTCTCGCCCAGCGGAGACGGTTCGCCTTCGCCGCTATGGGTGCCGAGATAGTTGGAAATCGCCGCGTCGTAAGCGCTGACCCGCGCGAACGCCTTGCGCGCCAGCCGCCATCGGAGCTGCGCGGTCACCGCGCCCTGGTTGGCATCCATTTCGGCGCCGATCGATTTGTAGTCTGCCGGATCGATCACCACCGCCACGTCGGCATAGTTTTTCGCCGCGGCGCGTACCAGGGTCGGTCCGCCGATGTCGATATTTTCGATCGCATCGTCCAGGCTCGCGCCCGGCTGCGCGACCGTCTTCTCAAATGGATAAAAATTCACGACGACAAGATCGATCGGCTCGATCCCGTGCTGAAGCATCTGCCGCTGATGGCTCTCATCGCCACGCCGCGCGAGGATGCCTCCATGGATTTTCGGATGCAGCGTCTTTACCCGACCGTCCAGCATCTCGGGCGAGCCGGTAAAACTCTCGACCGATCTGGCTCGAACCCCGCCCACTTCCAGAGCGGCCATGGTGCCCCCGGTCGAAAGGATCTCGACGTTGTGCCGCGCCAGCATCTTGGCGAACTCGGCGAGCCCGCTCTTATCGGCGACCCCGAGCAGCGCGCGTCTCACCACCACCTTGTCAGTGTTCATTGCCATCTAACTCCGAATCACGCGCGGTACCCGTCTGCCGACTGTGCACAGCATCTCGTAGGAAATTGTCTGCGCGAGGCGCGCCACGTCGTTCACGCTGATCGCTCCGTCGCCCGAGCCGCCCCACAGAATTACGTCGTCGCCCACCGCCGCCGTGGGTATGTCGGTGAGATCGATCGTCGTCAAGTCCATTGAGACCGCGCCGACCACGGGCGCGCGAATCCCGCGCACCAAGACTTCACCGCCGTGCTGCAATCCACGCCGGTAGCCGTCGGCGTATCCCACCGGCAGTACGCCGATCAAGCTCTCGCGCGGAGTTATAAACGTGTGCCCATAGCCAACTCCGCTGCCCGCCGGCGCGCGCTTGATTTGCATCAGTCGGGTCTTGAACGTCATCACCGGGCGGAGTTTGACGCGTTCGCGCACGGCAGTGACGGGCGGCAGACCGTAAATCGCAAGACCCGGGCGGACCAGATTGAAGTGCGAGTCGTCGCGCAAAACCAGCGCCGCGGAATTTGCCACGTGGAACACCGACGGACTCATCCCGGCGCCGTTCAGCGTATCGATCGCGGCGCGAAAGATCCTAAGTTGCGCGTCGGTGATCGGACTCTGCGGGTCGCCGGCATTGGCGAGCAGCGTGCACACGCCCTCGAGTCGCACCGCCGGTGCGCGCCGTACCTCCTCGATAACGTCGGGAATCTGCGCCGGCATCACGCCGAGCCGGGTTGCGCCGCTGTCTATTTTGACATGTATCGGAAAGTCTCTTCGGCCCGCGGCTCGCGCGGCGCGATCAAGGAGTCCGATCATCGCGGAATCGAAAACAAACGGAGTCACATCGAGCGCGATAATCTCGGCGGCCTGCTCGGCGAAGAAGCCGGCCTGCAGATACACGCGGCTGGCGATGCCCGATTGCCTGAGCTCGCGCGCCTCGTCTAGCGTGGCGACCCCGAAATGCCGGCATCCTTCGTCGGCGAGACAGTGCGCCACCGTCACCGCGCCATGCCCGTACGCGTCGGCCTTGACCACAACCATCAGCTCGTTGTGCGAAGTCACCGCGCGCAGCGCGCGAAAATTGGCGCGCAATGCGCCGAGATCGATTTCGGCGATAGTGGGACGCTGCGTTTCAATTGCCATCGAAGACTGAATAGACTCCACGTCGCGGATGTGCAGATTCGACCATTGACCCGCCGCACAGTCAATCAAGCACGCGCATAAGCGGTGCCGAAGGGGGCTGGCCCCTGCTTTTGACAGTTCACAGCGCCGGTTGTATAAACAGATGAGGCTGGGGGTGTGCATAACGCGCACTGAGAACTCCAATCGGAGAACCCCTCGAACCTGATCCGGGTAATGCCGGCGTAGGGAAGCCAAAGGCGCGGCGTTCGCAGCCGCACCAAAGCCGCTTCCCCGCCGGAAGCGGCTTTTTGATGGCCGACTCAAGCGCAACAACGATTATGCTTAACGGCGATCCTTACGCCATCGACGGAGGAGTTCGGCTCGTCGCGTTGCTCGAGCGTCTGGGCATGCGCCCGGGCCGCCTGGCAGTCGAGATCAACCGCGAGATTGTGCCCAAGGCCGGCTACGCCGAGACTGTGATCAAGCCGGGCGACCACGTCGAGATAATCAACTTCGTCGGCGGCGGATAAATGAAATGTGCCGGCATAAATTTGCAAGAGAAAAATATGCAAGATACACGTATAAGAGATACTTCGTTTGAACTGGGCGGCAAGTCATTCAAGTCGCGGCTGATCGTCGGCACCGGAAAGTACAAGGACTTTTCCCAGACTCGTGCGGCCGTCGAGGAGAGCGGCGCCGAAATCGTGACGGTCGCGGTGCGCCGCGTGAACATCACCGATCGCGGCAAGGAAAATCTGCTCGACTATCTCGATCCCAAGCGCTACCAGATTCTTCCCAACACCGCCGGATGCTTCACCGCCGAGGAAGCGATTCGCACCTGCCGCCTCGCCCGCGAGGTCGGCGTCGGCGATCTCGTCAAGCTCGAGGTCATCGGCGACCGGCAGACGCTTTTCCCAGACGCGACTGCGACCATCGAAGCGGCCCGCGTGCTGGTCAAGGAAGGGTTCAAGGTGATGCCCTATATTACCGACGATCCGGTGGCTTGCCTGCGCCTTCAGGAAATCGGTTGCGTCGCGGTGATGCCGCTGGCGGCGCCGATCGGCTCCGGACTCGGAATCCGCAATCCGTTCAACCTCGCGATAATTATTGAGCAGGCGAAAGTCCCGGTCATCGTCGATGCGGGCGTGGGCACCGCTTCCGATGCGGCCGAGGCGATGGAACTCGGATGCGACGGGGTGCTGATGAACACCGCGATCGCGGGCGCCAAAGATCCGATCGCGATGGCGCGTGCGATGAAGCTCGCGGTGGAAGCCGGGCGGCTCGCCTACCGAGCCGGTCGAATCGAGCGCAAACTCTATGCGACCGCATCCAGCCCGCTCACCGGCCTCATCGGATAGCAGGCCCTTGCACGTTCGGCCTAAAATCCGCTTCAAACTGTACCTCATCACCGACCGGCGAGTCGTAAGAAGTGGCGACCTCGTATCGGCCTGCGAAGCGGCGCTCGCGGCCGCGCGGCAAATTGCGCCGCCCGGCACGGTCGCATTGCAACTGCGCGAAAAGGATCTTCCCGCGCGCGAGCTCTACCAGCTCGCGCTCCGGCTGCGCGAGATTTGCTCGCGCAACGGCGCAAAGCTCTTTGTGAACGATCGCGTCGATGTGGCCATCGCGGCGGGCGCCGACGGCGTCCATCTTCCGTTCGACTCCATCGGCGTCAGCATGGCGCGCAAGCTGCTCCCTCCGAACCGTCTGATCGGCGTATCGACTCATTCGCCTCCCGATGTAGCCGTGGCGGCGCGCGAAGGTGCTGACTTCGCGGTCTTCGGCCCCGTGTTCGATCCGATTTCGAAGTCCGCCACCAGAGCTGGATGGGGTTCTGAGGGTCTCGCGGCGGCATGCCGGGCGGGCGCGATTCCAGTCTTCGCGCTCGGCGGGATCACGCCCGAGCGCGTGCGCGAATTGCTCGCGAATCCCGACCCGTCCGCGCGACCTGCGGGTGTCGCAGCGATCGGCGCGATCTTCGCCGCCGAATCGCCGGCCGCGGCTACCGCGGCAATGATCTCGGCGCTGAATGCCCAGAAGACTCGCCGCTCCTAATCGCCTCTCCCTGGCAGGGAGAGGCCGACGCTCGTCTTCGAGCGTCGGGTGAGGGTCCAAATTCCAAATTCCGTGCGGCGTCCTATTCCGTAACTGACGCCCGCCATCAGAGCGTCGATTACTTTTTCAGCAGCGCGCGCGAGGACTCGCCCGCAATGACCGACTTCGCCGCGTCGAGCAGTATCGATACGGTCGGCAGCTCGCGATAGTAGCGCGATGTGAAAATCCATCGCACCACGCCATCGCGATCGACTACGAAGAACGCCGGTATCGCGTTGTCCGGCTCGCCGTTTCGATGATGCTGTACGAGACCGAGCGACGCCAGCACGGTCTCGCTCGTGTCGCCGAGCAGCGGTATTTCAGTGCGGATAAATCCCGCCAGCATCTTCGATCGTTCGATCGGATCGGCGCTGATCCCAACTACATCGACCCGCACCCGGCGGAATTCGTCGGCATGCGCGGTCAGGTCGGCGAGTTCGAACCGCGCGAACGGGCAAAAATCTCCGCGATACACGTAAATTACCGATGCGTCCGCACCCGCTAGCGCCGGCCCGCGACGAATCGCGCCTTGCTGATCGGGGATCGCGAACGCGGGAAATCGTTGTCCCACCGCGAGGTTCAGCTTGTGCGGAGGATTCAGAGTTCCGCGCATCGCGTAGCTGACAAATCTGCCTCCGCCCACGCCAATCACGATGCATGCGAGAAAAGCAAAGAGTCCGATTCCGAGTTTCGCGTGCGGGGAGTTGAGCGCGAGCCCGAGCCGCACCCCCGCGAGCGTTACCAGCATCGCAAGAGCCAGCATTGCGAACGCGGGCCACGGGATCCGATCGTGGATACCCATCCACTGCGCCGACCAGAACGATATCAATACATATTCGTAAAGCCCGAAACCGCACCCAGTCAGCGCGAGTGCTGAAAGCGCGCGGATCGGCTGGAACGGCGGAGTGTACGCGGGCTCGTCGTATCGGCCGGGCATCAGTAATGTTCCGGTTCGTGTGCGCGCCGGTTGTCGCGTTCGAGTTGCAGCGTCAAATGATGGATGTCGAACTTGCTCTGCAGCAGATGGCACATGTCGGCCAAAACCCGATCGCGATCCGCGTCGGCCGCCACCACCGCGTGCGCGGAAAGCGCGAACTGGCGCGTGGTCAGGCACCATACGTGGAGATCGTGAACCTCTTCGGTGCCTTCGATCGCAAGCAGATCGGTGCGCATCTCGTCGAGATCGATATGCGACGGAACCGACTCCATCAGGATGTCCACGCCCTCGCGGATCAAACCCCACGACCCATACAGCACCAGCCCTCCGATCAATATGCTCACCGCCGGGTCCGCCCTGAGCCAGCCCGTAAAGTAGCCGAGCGCCCCCGACGCGAGCACCCCGAACGACCCGACAAGATCCGAGATCACGTGAATAAACACCGCGCGCATCGCCATCCCGTGCTTGCCGTCGGTGCCGACCGTGGTCATCCACGCCGAAAATGTGTTCACCGCTATTCCGATGATCGCGATCGCCATCACGGCCAGGCTTGAAACCGCGCGGGGATTTCGAAGCCGCGCGACCGCCTCGATCCAGATGAAGACCACCAGCAGCCAGAGAAATAGTCCGTTGAGCAACGCGCCCAGAATTTCCGCGCGCAGGTATCCGTAGGTTTTTCCCGACGACGCCGGCCGCGTCGAGATCCAAAGCGTCAGCAGGCTTAACGACAGTGCCGCGATGTCGGTCAGGATGTGAACCGCGTCCGACAGCAGCGCCAGGCTCCCGCTCAAATAGCCGCCGGCCAGTTCGGTCACAAAGTAAAGAGAGGTGACGGCCAGGACGATCAGCATCCGGCGCTGATCGGACCGAATCGATGCATGCGATTCATGGCTCGAAGGGCTCACAATAAACTCTGTCCGCGCTCCCTGGCAGGGTGTTGGAAGCGCTTCACTCAATCATAGTGAATCAAGGAGAAGCAGTTGATCGGGGCCAGCCGCTCGCGCCCCTTGAGTCCGTCAAGCTCGACGATAAACGCGCAGCCGATCACGTTGCCGCCGAGTTTGCGCACCAGCCGCACCGCCGCCTCCGCCGTGCCGCCTGTTGCGAGCAGATCGTCTGCGACCAGTACCCGCGCCTGGTTTGCGATTCCGTCCTGATGAATCTGCAAGGACGCGCTGCCGTACTCGAGATCGTAGGTTTGATCGAAGATCTGAAATGGAAGCTTGCCCGGCTTGCGCGCAATCGTGAGCCCGACCCCGAGCCGATACGCGAGCGGCGCGCCCACGATAAAGCCGCGCGACTCGATCCCGAGCACCACGTCCACCACGCCGAGGTAGGGCTCCGCCATCTGATCGACCACCGCCGCAAAGCCGCGTGCGTTGCCGATAAGCGGCGTGATGTCCCTGAACATGATCCCCGGCTTCGGGAAGTCCGGAATATCGCGGATGAGTTTTTTAATTTCTTCAGCAGTCATCTCTTCCTGAATTGCCGTGTGCCAGTCGCACCTCTTGAATTGCCTCTTCCCTTGTCGGGAGAGGCCGACGCTCGTCTTAGAGCGTCGGGTGAGGGTCCGAATTTCCAAATTCCTTCCCCCGCGCTCGTCTGCGCCGGTCAAAGATACTAGCTGCCGCCCGCCGCGGCAAAGCTGATCGCGCCCGCGGACGCAGGTTCCGGAAGATAGGCGAGCGGATCTTTCGCGACATTGTCGCGACGCACCTCGAAATGGAGATTCGCGCCGGTCGTCCGTCCCGAACGGCCGATCAGCCCAACCTCCTGCCCGCGCGCGACCCGAACGCCTTCGCTCACCAGGTTGCGCTCGTTGTGTCCGTAAATCGTCGCGTAGCCGTCATCGTGCCGGATGATCACCGTGTTGCCGTAGCCGTGAAGCGTGCCCGAAAAAATAACCACCCCGGTGTCCGCCGCATATACCGGCGTTCCCTCCGGCGCCGCGATATCGACCCCGTCGTGCATCGCGCCGTTCCGGATTCCGAATCCCGACGAGACCACGCCCTGCGCCACCGGCCAAATAAATTGCCGCGACGAACGCTCGCCGCTATACGGACGCACTCCGCTCGATGCGCTTCCAACCGCCGCCGCTCGATACGAACCGGGAATTACGATGGTCTGGCCGACGCGCAAGTCGCGCGGATCGCTAAGTCCGTTGGCGACCATCAGGCGCCCTACGCTGACTCGGTATTCCTGCGCGATATGGTAAATGGTCTCGCCCGCGAGCACCGTATGCGTGATCGGAGACTCCGCCAAACGTGACGTCGATAGGGTCGAAGGGACTCCGGCGCCGCAACCTGAAAGCCCGATCGCCGACGCGAGCGCAATCGCCGCTGGCACAGACAAAACCGCGCACGCCACCCGCATACGTTCGATCGTCCACCGCACCATCGCCACTTCCGCCATCACCCCATCATTCCAATTGCCTCTCCCTGACACGGAGCGGCCGACGCAGCGTCTTCGATGCGGCGGGTGAGGGTCCGAACTCCAAATCCCGCCGCGTCCTTTTCTTTGAATCCCCTCCGTCTATAGCCGCGTCCGCTCCCCTCCTAATCCTGAAAGCCATGCTTCCCGGTCATCTTCACGAATCGGCACTCACCGAAATATTCCTCGCTCCAATGTCCGGTCGCGCGGCTGATTCGCACCAGGGTCTGCAATTCATCTTCGCCAATCGGTGCGATCAGGCGTCCCTCGGGGGTCAGTTGATTCAGCAGCGGAAGAGCGATTCCCGGCATCGCCGCGGTCACCATAATCACGTCGAAGGGCGCCTCCTCGGGCCATCCGTCGGAACCATCGCCGCAGCGAAGAAAAACGTTGCCGAAGCCCATCGAGTTCAGGATCGCGCGGGCGCGGTCGTGAAGATGCGTGTTGAACTCGATTGAATAGACCTCGGCCGCCAAATGCGCCAGCACGGCGGTCTGATAGCCCGAGCCGGTGCCGACTTCGAGCACTTTCTCGACGCCCTTCAGCTCCGCGACCTCGCTCATCAGCGCGACCATGTAGGGTTGCGAAATAGTCTGCGCGTCGCCGATTGGAAGCGGGCCGTCGTCGTATGCGTGATCGTGAAGTTCCGCGGGAAGAAAACGATGCCGTGCGATCCGGCGCATCGAATCGAGCACGCGCCGATCTTTTATCCCCCGCCGCTCGAGCTGTTCGACCACCATCCGCTCGCGCGCGTTTTCGAGATCAATCGCCATGGCGCAATCATTATACAGATGCGGATACCGCCGCTTAAGGTACCGTATTTTACCTCGCCCGGTACTGTCTGGGTCCTTCGCCCGTTATTTTCACCGCCGCGAACACGCGATGCATCGCCGGCATCGGATTCTCGGGCCAGCGCTCCTTGAGCATCGCGCGCAGTTCGTCGTCGAAGGCTGCAACTCTTACTTTGCCACCTTTCTACCCTTAGCTTGGGCCGATCGTCTTGAGACTGTTCGATCCCGGGTCTTCGCTATATTCGGCCCGAACCGGTTCAGTGAGGACTGCACCATATAAGCCGAACGCGTCAAACCCGC
Organism: Binatus sp. (SeqCode); assembly: GCA_041487675.1. Taxonomy (GTDB): domain Bacteria; phylum Desulfobacterota; class Binatia; order Binatales; family Binataceae; genus Binatus. The sequence goes on along the minus strand of JBGPNU010000059.1, from coordinate 389 downwards.
CTTGCCCGCCAACTGGTCGATGGCCTCGAGCTGGCTTTTGCGCGCCGCGATATTGATACGCACCGTTTTTTCTGCCGCTGGCTCAACGCTGACCAAGACAGCCACCGCGCCCCTCATGTTCGGATCGTTCGCCAAGGCATCCAGATTTGACGGGTCTGGCGCCACGTCACCATCCTCGATCATTCCCGCAATATGCAGGGCAAGAGCTTCAGCGGCCATCCGCCGCGCTTCCTCAAGCGTTTTCCCTGCCGTCACGCATCCCGGAAAATCCGGAAAGCTGACGCCGAAATCCGAATCTCGGTCCTTATGTAGATAAGCAATATACTCCATGTCTCTCTCCATCTTTTGGACCCGTATCACCTCAGTTTGAACCCGGCCTGTTTTTCTAT
>JBGPNU010000058.1:0-12979 GCA_041487675.1 Binatus sp. (SeqCode) | reverse complement strand
GCGCGGCAACGAGATATTCACCAACCGATCGAAAAATTCCCACATCTTCTCGCGCCTGAGCGTAACCATCACGCCGATCGGCATCCCCTGGCGCAGCTTGAAATTCGAGATCGCCTTGCGCGCGCGGGTCAGCACCGGTTTTTGTCCGGTGATTACCTTCAACTCCTCGAGCGCCGAATCGAGAATCTTCACGTTGTCGCGGGCTTCCTGCAGCGCCATGTTAATCGTGATTTTCTCCAGCCGCGGAACCCGCATTCGGTTTTCGATCTTGAGTTCGCGCATCAGGGCCGGCGCGATCTCATTCTCGAAGCGCACCCGCAAACGCGCCGGCAGCTTTGGCTCCGGCGGCAGCGGCGCCGCAGCCGCGGCCTTGGCTGCTTCGGCCGCCTGCTTCTGCTCGGCCTGCCGCGCCTTACCTTCGCGCTTGGCTTTCGCGGCCTGGTCGGTCTTGACGGTCTGTTCCGCCTTGGCCGCCTGCTCCGCCTTGTCGGGCTTTTCCTTTTTATCGGCCATCAGTCGTTACCTATTGCTTCGCCGCAGCGCCGGCAGACCCGGCTCTTGGCGCCGTCGTCCGCGGATTTGAGTCCGACCCGGACCGGGGCGTTGCAGCGATCGCAAAAGATCATCACGTTCGAAATATTGAGCGGCGCTTCCTTTTCAACGATACCGCCGGGGCTGGCGGCGCCGCGCGGCTTGCTGTGCCGCTTCACGATATTGAGCCGCTCGATCACCACCCGCCCGCGCTCCGGCAGCACGCGCATCACCTTGCCGGTCTTGCCGCGGTCACGGCCGGTAATCACCATCACGGTGTCGTTCTTTTTTATCTTGTACTTCGCCGATGCCATCACAGAACCTTCGCCGATGCCGTCACAGAACCTCGGGCGCGAGTGAAATAATTTTCAAAAACTTTTTCGCACGAAGCTCGCGCGCCACCGGTCCGAAGATGCGCGTGCCAATAGGTTCGTGATCCTTGTCCAGCAGCACCGCCGAGTTGCCGTCAAAGCGTATATAGCTGCCGTCGCCGCGGCTGATTTCCTTGGCGGTGCGCACGATGACCGCGCGCGACACGTCGCCCTTTTTGACCTTCGCGTTGGGAATCGCCTCTTTGACCGCGACCACGATCACGTCACCGACCGACGCATATCTGCGCTTGGAGCCGCCGAGCACCTTGATGCACATCACTCTGCGCGCACCCGAATTGTCGGCAACGTCCAGCACCGTCTGTACCTGCACCATCGCGCCCTACCCCGCGGCCTTCTTGAGAACGCGGCTCACGCGCCAGCGCTTGTTCTTGGAGAGCGGACGCGACTCGATGATCTGCACGCGGTCACCTTCCTTGCATTCCCCGCGCTCGTCATGGGCCATAAACCGGGTGCTCCGTCGCACGCGCTTGCCGTACAGCGGATGCTCGACCATACGGTCCACCTTGACCACCACGGTCTTGGTCATCTTGGCGGAGACCACGGTGCCCTCGCGCCGCTTAATTCGCTCTCGCATTTCCTGCCTTCTTGTCCGCCGCGCTCTGAGCGCGAGTCTTCTCGCCGAGCAAAGTCATGATAAGCGCGAGTTCCCGGCGCGCGCGCCGGTAGCTTGCGTGATTGTCGAGCTGATTCGTGCGCAGCTTCAGGCGCAGCCGAAACATTTCCTCGCGCGCCTCACGCTCTTTCACGCGGAGATCGGGCGCGGTCATCTGTCTTAGTTCGTCAAGCTCCAAGGCCGCCCTCCTCGCGCTGGATCATAATCGTCTTAATAGGCAGCTTGTGCGCCGCAAGGCGCATCGCTTCTTTCGCGGTCGCGTAGTCAACGCCTTCCATCTCGAACAAAATCCGTCCCGGCCTGACGCATGCGACCCATCCCTCGGGCGAGCCCTTGCCCTTGCCCATGCGGGTTTCAGCCGGCTTCCTGGTGAAGGGCTTGTCGGGGAAGACCCGAATCCATACCCGGCCGCCGCGCTTGATATGGCGCGTGAGCGCGATACGGGCGGCTTCGAGCGCGCGCGTATCGATTCGGCAAGTCTCGAGCGACTTGAGTCCGAAGTCGCCGAAGGCGAGCGTGAGCCCGCGCGATTCGGCGCCGCGGACGCGGCCCTTCATCATCTTGCGCCATTTAACTTTTTTTGGTGCGAGCATGTTCTCTTCGCCGGCCCCCGGCTAGTTCGCCTGCGCAGGCGTGCCCGCGCGTTTCGCGTCCGCATCCTTGCGGGTCAGCACTTCGCCGCGGAAAATCCAGACCTTCACCCCTATTTGGCCGTAGGTCGTGCGCGCCTCGGCAAATCCGTACGCCACGTCCGCGCGCAGTGTCTGCAGGGGCACGCGGCCCTCGCGGTACCATTCCTGGCGCGCGATTTCCGCGCCGCCGAGGCGTCCCGCAACATGGACCTTGACCCCCTGCGCACCCATTCGCATCGCACGGGTGACCGCCTCTTTCATCGCGCGCCGAAACGCGACGCGACGCTCCAGCTGCAGCGCGATATTCTCGGCGACCAGCTGCGGATCGAGGTCGGGGCGGCGCACCTCGTGAATATTGATGAACGAATCGCGCCCCTTCATCAGCTTCTGGATATCGATCTTAAGCTTGTCTATTTCGGCGCCCTTCTTGCCGATCACGATTCCGGGGCGCGCGGTATAAATATTTATTTTGGCCTTGTTCGCCATTCGCTCGATTTCAATCCGCGAGATTCCCGCGTGGTAGAGCCGCTTCTTGATGAAATCGCGAAGCTTCAAATCCTCGTGCAGCAACTTCGCGTAGTCGTGGCTCGCGTACCATCTCGAATCCCAGCTTTCGATGATACCGAGGCGAAATCCGCGCGGATGTACTTTCTGTCCCATCGGAGACCTCAGGACGCCCGCTCGTCCACGATTACCGTGAGATGGCTGGTGCGTTTGTGGATCGGCGTCGTATGCATATGCGAGCGCGTCAGCGATCGCTTCCAGGTCGGCCCGGTGTCGGCGGTCGCCCGTTTGACGAACAACTTGTCCTCGTCCACGTTTTGCTGGTCGCGCGCGTTGGCGATCGCCGCGAGCAGGGTCTTGGAAACGAACTTGGCCGCCTTCTTGGGCGTGAACTCAAGAATCGACAGCGCGTGATCGACTTTCTTGCCCGCGATCAACTCGCATACCAGCTTCAGCTTGCGCGGCGAGATCCTGATGAAGCGGCTTCGCGATACGGATTCCATCGTTCTGCTCAGTTTTCCAGTTCTTCCAGTCGTTCCAATCTTTCCAATCTTGCCAATTTTTCCAGTCTTGCCGGTCTTGCCGCTTATGCCTTGGCCGCGGCCGGAGCCGGCGCCGGTGCGGCGGCAGGCGCGGCGGCTTGCTTCACTTCGCCCTTGCGATCGCCGGCGTGACCGTGAAAGGTCCGCGTCGGCGCAAATTCGCCGAGCTTGTGTCCGACCATGTTCTCGGTGCAGTACACTGGGATGAACTTATGCCCGTTATGGACCGCGAAGGTCAGCGCGATCATATCGGGCGTTATCATCGAGCGCCGCGACCAGGTCTTGATGATTCGCTTGTCGCCGGTGGCGGACGCGGCGCTGACTTTCTTAAGCAGATGCCCGTCCACGAACGGGCCTTTTTTGAGTGACCTGGCCATATAATTAATGCTTCCCGCGCGGCCGGCGGCTCACGATCAAATTATCCGACGGCTTCTTCTTGCGCGTCTTGTATCCCTTTGCCGGCATCCCCCACGGCGACTGGGGATGGTTTCCCTTCGACTTGCCCTCGCCACCGCCGTGCGGATGGTCAACCGGGTTCATCGCAACTCCGCGCACGTGACTGCGCTTGCCGAGCCATCGGGAGCGCCCGGCCTTGCCGATCGAAATATTCTCATGGTCGAGATTCCCGACCTGACCGATAGTGGCGCGGCATTGCGCTTGCACCATCCGCTGCTCGCCCGAGGGCAGCTTGAGCAGCGCCATCTTTCCCTCTTTCGCCATCAACTGCGCCTGCGTGCCCGCGCCGCGCGCAAGCTGGGCGCCCGCACCGGGCTTCATCTCGATCGCATGAACGATGGTGCCGACCGGAATATTTTTCAGCTTCAGCGCGTTGCCCGGCTTGATATCCGCGTTCTCGCCCGACTCGACCTTGGCGCCGACCTTGAGTCCATCGGGGGCCAGAATGTAAGTATTGACCCCGTCGGCATAGTGCAGCAGCGCGATATTTGCCGAGCGATTCGGATCGTACTCGAGCGCAAACACGAGCGCGGGAATTCCATCGCGGGTGCGCTTGAAATCGATCACCCGAAGGCGGCGCTTGTGGCCGCCGCCGCGATGCCGCGACGTCATGCGGCCGCGATTATTGCGTCCGCCGGTGCGCTTGACCGGGACCAGCAGATTTTTCTCCGGCTCCTTGTTGGTGAGCCCGGAAAAATCCGCTATTTGCATGAAGCGCTGACCCGGCGTGCGCGGATTTAGTTGTATGACTGCCATCCGGTTACATTCCTTCAAAGAACTCGATCTTGTCGCCTTCCTTGAGCGTTACGTAAGCCTTCTTCCAGTCCATCTGGCGGCCCTTCATCGCGCCACGCTTGCGCTCTTTGCCCATGAAGTTCGAGGTCCGCACTTTGATCACGGTGACCTTGAAAAGCTGCTCGATAGCGACCTTAATCGTGTCCTTGCTCGCCTGCGGGCGGACCCGAAACATCACCTGGCCCGCCTTCTCGCTGGCGAGCGTGCCCTTCTCGGTGATGATCGGCGCGAGAATCAGACTCTCGAGGCTCATTTCGTTTCTCCCGCAAACCGCGCTTCGAGAGCCTTGGCGGTGCTGGTCGTCATTACGAGTTCCTGGTAATTCAGCAGGTCGTAAACGTTCAGACCCTCGACCGCGAGCACCTTGTGAGCCGCGAGGTTGCGCGCCGCGCGCAAAAACTTATGGTCGTCCGCGCCGAGAATTATCAGTGCGTGCTTGAGACCAAGCTTGTCGAGCGCCGCCTTTGCAACTTTGGTCTTCGACTCCGGAAGATCGAGCGACTCGACCACGAACAACTTGCCATTGCGGGCGCGATCGGAGATCGCCAGACAGAGCGCCGCGCGCCACGCCTTCTTCGGCATCTTGTACGAATAGTCGCGCGGCTGCGGCCCGAAGATCGTCCCGCCGCTGCGCCATAATGGAGATCGGGTGGATCCCGCGCGCGCGCGGCCGGTTCCCTTTTGCCGCCAGGGCTTGCGTCCGCCGCCGGAAATCAGTCCCTTAGTCTTGGTGGACGCGGTTCCGGCGCGCCGATTCGCAAGCTGCATCCGGACCGCCTCGTGCAGCAGGGATAGGTCGCCCTCGCGGCCGAAGACTCCGCCGGCGACTTCCAATTCGCCAATTTTTTCGTGCGCGGCCGAGTACAGCGGCAGCTTTACCGGCGAATGATTTTCAATCCGCTTAGCCATTGGCCGCCGCCTTCACGTTCGCTCGCCGCCGCGGCCGTGCCGCATGATGAACTACAATCATCGCGCCGTCGGGACCCGGCACCGCGCCCGAAATCACCACCGCGTTGTCCTCGGCAAGTATCTCGAGCACTTCGAGGTTAAGTATCGAGGCGGTCGCATTGCCCATCTGTCCCGCCATCCGCATGCCCTTGCGCACCCGGCCGGGATACGAGCGGTTGCCGATCGAGCCGCCGTGGCGGAAGTACTCGTGGGTGCCGTGCGAACCCGGGAAACCGGAAAAATGATGCCGCTTGATAACGCCCGCGTAGCCGTGACCCTTCGAAATGCCGGTCACATCGACCTGATCGCCGACCTTGAACACGTCGCTCGCCGCGATTGGCTGGCCAAGCGTAAGCTCGCCTTCGCCACGGCGCTCGAACTCGCCCGATTTGATTCCGGCCGCGACGTTGGCCCGCGCGAAATGGCCGCGCTCGCCGCCGGTCACTCGGGTGAGCTTTTTTTTGCCGAACGTCACCTGCACGGCTTCGTATCCGTCGGTTGGCGTGGTCTTCAACTGGGTGACCGTGCACGGACCGAGGGTCAGCACCGTGGCGGCGCGCACCCGGCCGCTCGCGTCGGTCATCTGGGTCATCCCGATTTTCTTTCCAATCAATCCGGTCAGCATCGGCCCTACTCGAGCTTGATTTCGACGTCCACGCCCGCGGCCAGGTCCAGCTTGCCCAGCGCGTCGATCGTCTGCTGGGTCGGATCGAGCACGTCGAGCAGGCGTTTATGGGTACGAATTTCAAAATGCTCGCGCGACTTCTTGTCCACGTGCGGCGAGCGGTTGACGGTAAAACGTTCGATCCGGGTCGGCAGCGGAATCGGGCCGGCCACGCGGCCTCCGGTGCGCCGGATGGTATCCACGATTTCTCGCACCGACTGATCGAGCAGGCGGTAGTCGTACGCTTTGAGGCGTATGCGTATCTTGTCGTTCATCTAAAAATACCGCGCCCGATTTGCCTCAAGCGTCCCGCTCCATCACCCGATCGATTACGCACCCTGCTTCGGTGTCCGTTACTTCAAAATTTTCGAAACGACGCCGGCGCCGACCGTGCGGCCGCCTTCGCGGATGGCGAAGCGCAACCCCTCGTCCATCGCGACCGGCGTGATCAGCTCGCCAAGGATTTTTATGTTGTCGCCCGGCATCACCATCTCGGTGCCCTCGGGCAGCGTCAGCACGCCGGTGACGTCGGTGGTCCGGAAATAGAACTGCGGGCGATAGCCGGTGAAGAACGGAGTATGCCGTCCGCCTTCGTCCTTGGTCAGGATGTACGCCGAGGCCTCGAAGTTCGTGTGCGGCGTTATCGAGCCGGGCTGCGCGAGCACCTGTCCGCGCTCGACGTCTTCGCGCTTGAGGCCGCGCAGCAGCACGCCGATATTGTCGCCCGCCTGGCCCTCGTCGAGCAGCTTGCGGAACATCTCGACTCCGGTCACAACCGTCTTCTGGGTATCCTTGAAGCCGACGATTTCAACTTCTTCGCCTACCTTGATCTTGCCCTTATCGACCCGGCCGGTGACGACCGTACCGCGCCCCGAGATCGAGAACACGTCTTCGACCGGCATCAGGAAGGGCTTATCGGTCTCGCGCTTGGGTTGCGGGATGTAGTTATCGACCGCGTCCATAAGATCGAGAATCGGCTTGCAGTTCGGGCAATCGGCCTTGCCGCATCCGCAGTTGAGCGCGTTCAATGCACTGCCCCGGATGACCGGGACATCGTCGCCCTTGTAATTGTACTTATTCAGCAGGTCGCGAACTTCGAGCTCGACCAGGTCGAGCAGCTCGGCGTCGTCAACCATGTCGACCTTGTTCATGAACACTACGATCGAGGGCACCCCCGACTGGTACGCGAGCAGGATGTGCTCGCGCGTCTGCGGCATCGGGCCGTCGTTGGCGCCGACCACCAGGATTGCGCCGTCCATCTGCGCCGCACCGGTGATCATGTTCTTGATGTAGTCGGCGTGTCCCGGGCAATCAACGTGCGCGTAGTGGCGCTTCAGCGTCTCGTACTCGACGTGGGCGATCGAAATCGTGATGCCGCGCTCTTTCTCTTCGGGCGCCTTGTCGATCTGATCGAACGCGGTGAACGTGGCGAGTTTCTTGGACGCCAATACCTTGGTAATCGCCGCGGTCAGCGTGGTCTTGCCGTGATCGATATGTCCAATGGTGCCAACATTCGCGTGCGGCTTGGTGCGTTCGAATTTAGCCTTGCCCATTTAAGTAACCTCCGATTGAGACCCTTGCTCGCAAGTCCCTATGATGCGCGCTTGAGCGCCGTCAATTCTTCAAAAATATTTCGCGGCACCGGTTCGTACGCGCCGAACTGCATCGTATAAGTCGCGCGGCCCTGCGTCATCGAGCGCACCCGCGTCGCGTATCCGAACATCGTCGCAAGCGGGACCCGCGCCTCGATTACCTGCGCGCCGGCGCGATTCTCCATGTCGAGAATTTTGCCGCGCCGCCCGCTCAGATCGCCGATCACTTCGCCCATGAACTCCTGCGGCGTCACGACCTCGACCTCCATTATCGGTTCGAGCAGAATCGGCTCGGCCTTTTCGCAGGCTTCCTTGAACGCCATCGAGCCCGCGATCTTGAACGCGAGTTCCGACGAGTCCACATCGTGTTCCTTGCCGTCGATCACGATGGCCTTGATATCGACCATCGGATAGCCCAGAACCACCCCGTTCTCCATCGCCTCTTTGATTCCGGCTTCGATCGCCGGAATGAAGTTGCGCGAGATCGATCCGCCCTTGGTGCCGTCCTCGAACTCGAAGCCGAGGCCCTTGGCGAGCGGCTCGATTCTTAGCTCGACCACCGCGTATTGTCCGTGGCCGCCGCTCTGGCGGACCAGCTTGCCCTCGGCTTCGGACGCGCGCTTGATGGTTTCCCGGTACGCGACCTGCGGCTTGCCGATGTTCGCGTCAACTTTGAATTCGCGCAGCATCCGATCGACGATGATCTCAAGATGCAGCTCGCCCATCCCCGAGATCAGCGTCTGCGAAGTTTCCTTGTTGACGCTGACTCGGAAAGACGGATCCTCTTTGGCGAGCTTCTGGAGCGCCTCGGAGAGCTTTTCCTGATCGACCTTGGTCTTGGGCTCGATTGCTATTTGGATGACCGGCTCCGGAAACTCTATTGATTCGAGCACGATCGGATGCGCCGGATCGCAGAGCGTATCGCCGGTGGTAGTGTCGCGAAGCCCGACCGCGCAAATGTCGCCCGCGTAAACCTCGGTGATATCCTCGCGCTTGTTCGCGTGCATCTTGAGCATCCGGCCGATTCGTTCGCGCTTGCCACGGGTCGAGTTCAGCAGCGAGGAGCCGCTTTCCAGCGTGCCCGAATAAACCCGCACGAAGGTGAGCGTCCCCATGTGCTGGTCGTTCATTATCTTAAAAGCGAGCGCGGAGAACGGAGCGTCGTCGCGCGGCCATCGCTCTTCAATCTTGTCGCCGACCTTGCCAACCACCGGCGGCAGATCGAGCGGCGAGGGCAGATACTCGACCACCGCGTCGAGCATCGGCTGCACGCCCTTGTTGCGGAACGCGGAGCCGAGCAGCACCGGAGTAATCGCGATCTTGAGCGTCGCCGCGCGAATCGCCGCGCGAATCTGTTCGGGCTCGGGACGCTTGCCCTCGAGGTACATCTCCATGATGTGCTCGTCGTGATCGGCAAGCGTCTCGATCATCTTGTCCCGGTATCCCGCCGCCTGTTCTTTGAGGTCGTCGGGGATCTCTTCGACCCGAAAGGTCGCGCCGAGACGGTCCTCGTCCCAAATGAACGCCTTCTGCTCGATCAGATCGACCAGCCCGGTGAATTTTTCCTCGACGCCAATCGGCAGCTGCAGCAGCAGCGGAGTCGCCTTCAGCTTGTCGCGCATCTCCTGCACCACGCGCTCGAACTCCGCGCCGACCCGGTCCATCTTGTTGATAAACGCAATCCGCGGCACCCGGTACTTGTCGGCCTGGCGCCAGACGGTCTCCGACTGCGGCTCGACGCCGCCGACCGCGCAAAAGACCGCGACCGCGCCGTCAAGCACCCGCAGCGAGCGCTCGACTTCGATCGTGAAATCGACGTGTCCGGGCGTGTCGATGATATTGATCCGGTTGTCGCGCCAGAAGCAGGTCGTCGCCGCCGAGGTTATCGTGATTCCGCGCTCCTGCTCCTGCACCATCCAGTCCATCGTCGCAGTGCCTTCGTGCACTTCGCCGATCTTGTAGTTGATACCGGTGTAGTAGAGCACCCGTTCGGTGGTGGTGGTCTTGCCGGCATCGATATGCGCCATGATGCCGATATTGCGCACCCGTTCTATTGGTGTCTGACGAGCCATCTAAAAAAACTCGGTAATTACCAGCGATAGTGGGCGAACGCCTTGTTGGCGTCAGCCATTCGATGAGTGTCTTCGCGCTTCTTGACCCCGCCGCCACGATTGGCGGCTGCGTCCAGGATTTCGGCCGCCAGCCGTTCTTCCATCGACTTTTCGCCGCGCGCGCGCGCTGCCGCAACCAGCCATCGCATCGCCAGCGAATTGCGCCTGACCGGCCTCACTTCGACCGGCACCTGATAATTGGCGCCGCCGACCCGGCGCGAGCGAACCTCGACCGCCGGCCGCACGTTGTCGAGCGCGCGCTTGAAGACCACCAAGCCGTCTTCCTTCGAGCGCGCCGCCACCAGGTCGAGCGCGTGGTAGAAGATTTGCTCGGCGAGCGACTTCTTGCCCCGCTCCATCACGACGTTCATGAACTTCGCGACGGTGCGGTCGTGAAACTTGGGGTCCGCCGGAACTTCGCGGACGCGAATCTGTCCTTTGCGCGACATAATACTCTACTTGGGTCTAACTCTACTTAGGTTTCTTGGACCCGTACTTGGAGCGGCCCTTGCGCCGCTCCTGCACGCCGATCGAGTCCAGCGTGCCGCGAATCACGTGATACCGGACCCCCGGCAGGTCGCGTACGCGACCGCCGCGAATCAGCACCACCGAGTGCTCCTGCAGGTTGTGTCCGACCCCGGGTATGTAGGTGTTCACCTCGATACCGTTGGAGAGCCGCACGCGCGCGACCTTGCGCAGCGCGGAGTTGGGCTTCTTCGGGGTCGTGGTCTTGACCTGGGTGCATACGCCGCGCTTCTGGGGCGAGCCCTCGAGCGCACGCGCCTTCACCTTGTAGGTTTTCTTGACGCGCGCCCGCCGGATCAACTGGTTTATCGTCGGCACGTTTAAGTCTCTTCTCGATCCGCCTCGTAGCGCGTATCCACTCGACCTTCCCCGGCTTCAAAAAACCGCACGACGCTCGCTTCGCGCCGGTCCGGTTCGCCGGATTGCCTCGGGTGGAGACGCGGGTGTTCAAACAAACCCCCCAAGGACACGTATGCCCTTGGGGGAAACATAAGTATCTACGGGACGGGACCCTTCGTGTCAATCTCCGCCCGGTGCAGGAGCCGCCGCCAACTCAGGTTTTTCGACGCCTTCCTCGGTCGGGGTGCCTTCCACCTTCACTACCATCGCGTTGTAAGAGTTCATCCCGGTGCCGGCCGGAATCAGGCGGCCCATGATCACGTTTTCCTTGAGTCCGACCAGCCGATCGACCTTACCGTTGATCGCCGACTCGGTAAGCACGCGGGTGGTTTCCTGGAATGAGGCCGCCGAGATGAAACTCTCGGTCGAGAGCGACGCCTTGGTGATTCCGAGCAGCAGCGGTTCCGCGATCGCCGGCTCTCCGCCGCGGGTGAGGACCCGTCCGTTCTCCTCGTCGAAGCGCCACTTCTCGACCTGATCGCCGACCAGGAACGGGGTGTCGCCTACTTCCTTGATTCTGACCCGGCGCAGCATCTGGCGGACGATCACCTCGATATGCTTGTCGTTGATCCGCACACCCTGGAGGCGGTAGATCTCCTGGATTTCATCGACCAGGTATTTCGCGAGCGCCTTTTCGCCGAGGATGGTCAGGATGTCGTGCGGATTCGACGAGCCTTCCATCAGCGGCTCGCCCGCCTTCACGATATCGCCCTCGTGGACCGCGATATGCTTGCCCTTGGGAATCAGGTACTCGCGCTTCTCGCCGATTTCGGGCGTCACTTCGACCTTGCGCTTGCCCTTGGTGTCCTTGCCGAAGGAGACCTGCCCGTCGATCTCGGAGATGACCGCGAACTCCTTGGGCTTGCGCGCTTCGAACAGCTCCGCGACCCGCGGCAGGCCGCCGGTGATGTCCTTGGTCTTGGTCGTCTCGCGCGGAATCTTCGCGATCACGTCGCCCGGTTCGACCGCGATGCCTTCGTGCACGGTGATATATGCGCCAACCGGCAGGAAGTAACGCGCGACGTTGTTCGAACTCGGCAGCTTTGCGGTCTTGCCCGAAGCGTCCTTGATCGAGATACGCGGTCGCACGTCGAGGTCCTTGAATTCGACCACCACGTTGGAGCGCGCGCCGGTTCGTTCATCGACCCGCTCCTCCATGGTCTTGCCTTCGATTATATCGCCGTACTTAATCGTGCCGCCGACTTCGGTGATGATCGGAGTCGTGTACGGATCCCACTCCGCGATAAGCTCGCCCGGCTTGACCTTGTCGCCCTCGGCCTTTTTGAGCTTGGCGCCGTAAACCAGCGGGTAACGCTCGCGTTCGCGCTCGCGGACGCGGCCGCCTTCATCGGTAACCTGCGCGGCGATTACGACTTCGCCGTGGCGGGTCATGACGACCAGGTTGCCGTCGCGGCTTTTGACGGTGTTGACCGCATGCAGGCGAATCACGCCTTCGTTGCGGACCTCGAGCGTGGTCTGCTCGGCGCGCCGGCTGGCGGTGCCGCCGATATGGAAGGTACGCATCGTGAGCTGGGTGCCGGGCTCGCCGATTGACTGGGCCGCGATTATTCCGATCGATTCGCCGAGATTCACCAGATGCCCGCGGCCGAGATCGCGTCCGTAGCACTTGACGCATACGCCCTGGCGCGACTGGCAGGTAAGCACCGAACGAATCTTGATTCGCTCGACGCCCGCCTCTTCGATCCGCTTGACCTTGTCCTCGTCGATCATTTCGTTGGCGCGCACCAGCACTTCGCCGGTGAACGCGTCGCGGATGTCTTCGAGCGCGACCCGTCCGAGCACGCGATCGCCGAGCCCCTCGATTATCTCGCCGCCTTCGACCAGCGGCGCCATTTCGATTCCGTCGAGCGTGCCGCAGTCGTCCTCGATGATGATCGAGTCCTGCGCCACGTCAACCAGCCGGCGGGTCAGATAGCCTGAGTTCGCGGTCTTGAGCGCGGTGTCGGCGAGCCCCTTGCGCGCGCCGTGAGTTGAGATGAAGTACTGCAACACCGTGAGCCCCTCACGGAAGTTGGCGGTGATCGGAGTCTCGATTATTTCGCCCGACGGCTTCGCCATCAGGCCGCGCAGTCCCGCGAGCTGGCGAATCTGCTGCTCGGAGCCGCGGGCGCCCGAATCGGCCATGATGAAAATAGGATTGAACGAAGGGCCGGTGATGGTCTCGCCCTTGTCGTTTTTGCCGAAGACCTGGGTCGAGAGGCCCTTGATAACGGCGCTGCCGATTTGGTCCTGAACTTCCGCCCAGATATCGACG
>JBGPNU010000057.1:0-13009 GCA_041487675.1 Binatus sp. (SeqCode) | reverse complement strand
CTCGCCGAGATTGGAATCGATCTGGTCGCGGTGATCACCGTCGGCGACGTGCCCGCTCGCCTCGAATGGGCGTGGCGGACGGCAATCGGAATGGGCGACGTGGTAATTTCGACCGGCGGGATCGGACCAACCGCCGACGATTTGACCACCGAAACAATCGCGCGGCTGGCCGGCGTGAAATTATGGCGCGACGAACCGACCGTCGAACATATGAAGCGGCTGTTCGTGACGATCGGGCGTCCGATGCCCGACAACAACATCAAGCAGGCAATGTTTCCCGAAGGGGCCGAGGTCATCCAGAATCCACTCGGCACCGCACCCGGCTTCAGGATGCCGGTACGGCTTGACGGCCACACCTCGAATCTGATCGTTCTGCCCGGCGTGCCGCGGGAGATGAAACCGATGATGGAAAACTCGGTGATTCCGTGGATCGGCGCCAATCGCGGCACCGACAAGGTCTATGCGGTGCGCATTTTCCAGACTTTCGGAATCAGCGAGTCCGCGCTCGACGAGGCGGTCGCCGGATTGATCAAGCCGGAAGAAGCGAAGGTCTCGTTCCGCGCGAGCTTTCCGCAAATTTCGCTCAAAGTCAGAGTGGAAGGCGCGCCCGGAGAAGTCGATCGCAAACTCGACGAGCTGTCGAGCCGCGTGCGCGAGAAAATCTCGCAGTACGCGTATGCCGAGGGCGACGTCTCGATGGAGGAAGTGGTCGGGCGGCTCTTCGTCGAGAAAAATCTGACCCTTGCGATTGCGGAGTCATGCACCGGCGGACTGATCGGGCATCGCATAACCAACGTCCCCGGCTGTTCGCGATACTTCAAGAGCGACCTGGTCACGTACTCCAACGACGTCAAGGAGGGCGTGCTCGGAGTCTCGGAGGAAACGCTTAGAACCCATGGCGCGGTGAGCGAGGAATGCGTGCGCGAAATGGCCGCGGGAGTGCGCAAGCGCTCCGGCGCCAGCGTCTCGGTCGCGACTTCGGGAATCGCGGGACCTGACGGGGGCACACCGGACAAGCCGGTCGGCACGGTGTGCATCGCGCTTTCCGCCGACGATCAATCGTTCACGCGACGCTACCAATTTCGCGGCACTCGCGATTGGGTCAAGCTGATCACATCGCAGGTCGCCCTCGATTGGCTGCGCCGATACGCACTCGGAATGCCGATCGCGGATTCCGCGCTGTTCCGGCGTTAGCGAACGCGGGCGTAGTTGATCAGATCGCTCCCGGTGCCCACGAGCGCGAGCTTGCCATTTGCCGCGGCGCACTCGACCGCATTCGCCGCCGTCGCATCGGTGCATAACACCACGTTGGTATCGCCCGTGAAGCACGAATCGTTGACGGTCGCGGCGCCCTGGGCGAGTCGCACGCGTCCGGCGCAGAGATCGAGCACTGCGGTGACTTTGGAGTCGCCAAATACGCTGGTCGCCACGATATCGCGCGATTCGTGTGTTGGCGCACTGGATTCAGCCCGCGCTGGGGGCTCCGGATGCGGCGGACGACCGCATCCAGAGCCAATCAGAGCAATCACCGAGAACGCTGCAACCACTGTCGTTCCTGCTCTCATGTTCACCTCAACTCGCGTGCTTGATGTCGCCGTTGGCGGCCGCGTTGGCCGCTGCCGTGAAAATATCCATCGGCGCGAGCGGCGGACGGCGTTTGCGCTTCAAGTCCGCGAGTTCGGCCTGGGCCTTGGCCTCGGCGTTGCGCTGGCGAATCTCCTCGAGCTTGTCGCCAAGTTCGGAGCCCGCGATTTCGCGATTGACGCCCGCCTGCGCGAGCATCCGCTGAATCGACTCGCGCACTTCTTCGAGCGCACGCACATCGTCGTCGTAGGAGATTTCTTCGAGCGCGCGCTGGATTCGCACTCGCGCCTGTGCGTTCTTCAGCCGCGCCATCATCCGCACTTTCTCGATCTTGAGCTTCTCGATTTCGGACTTGAATCCGATCAGGTTCTTCTTGGCCTCCTCGGCTTCCGAGGTCAGTTCGCCCAACTCTTCGCGCAGCCGAGTGCAATCGGCGTCGAGCACGTGCTTGCGCTGAATCAGGATCAGCGCGCACTGATCCTCGTTCATGTCCGCGGCCTGACCCGCTTCTTCATCTACTTCCTTCATCTCGGCGAGCTTCCCGCGCAGCTCGCGCTCGAGCTTGTTGCGCATATAGATGACGCCGGCCGCGGCGGTCTTGAGTTGATGATAACGCCGGATTCGATCCGAGATTGCGGACTCGTACACCGCCTCCGGATCGCGAGCCTCGCGCGCTTTGATCCAGCGGCTGAGCTTGCCTCCGACCAACTTGAATAGTCTTGAAATAAACACTTCCGTTCTCCTTTCGGCTGCGCGCGGAATCCGCTCGCATGGCCGACTGTTCTTAGAGTTTCAGACCCAACGCCTGACCCGGTCCTTGTAATCGACGTACTGCTGGCCGAAGAGCCGCTCCATCGTCTCCTCCTCGCGCGGAATCACCATCCGATCGATCACCATAAAGAACGCCACTGGCGCGAGGATCATCACGATCGAACCGAAAAAGACTGC
This sequence comes from Binatus sp. (SeqCode), assembly GCA_041487675.1. Lineage (GTDB taxonomy): Bacteria > Desulfobacterota > Binatia > Binatales > Binataceae > Binatus. The sequence continues at coordinate 10,477 of JBGPNU010000057.1, read as the reverse complement.
CAGTCCCAGCAACGCGGTCGTGAGGCCCAGATACATGGGGTTTCGCGTCCAGGTGTACGGCATCTGCACGACGAACACGCCCGGTTCGCCATACGGATTCTTGGTCGTTTCGCGTGCCTGAAAAATTGCGGCTGCAAAAGTGCAGATTCCCACGCCGCCCGCGACCACCAACATGCCGATCACGTGATGCCATCCCACGGAGCGCTCTTCAGGCAAGATGAAGTGCAGGGCCAGCGTGACCAGCAAGAGCGCACCCGCCAGTAGCGGCGGATAAATTTTCGTAGTCATGAGCGCGTTGCTCGGTGACTCGGGTTCAGTCGAGTTCATTGTTAATCGTCTCCGCGTTTGCGCGAAATCAATTCCCGTCGCTCTTGGGCGCAAGTCCGAGATCCGCGAGCGTGATTCCGAGCTCGCGCATCTTTTGTTGAAAACTCTGCCGGTACATCCCGGTCCGTTCCGCGGCGCGCGAGATATTGCCGCCGGTCGCGCGCAGTGCGCGAATGAAAAAGTCGCGTTCCCAGTCGCCGACGAATTTTTCTTTCGCCTCCCGAAAGGTCATCGCCGATTCGCCGCCGTCATTGGCAGCCGGCGCGTGATTCGCGATGCTCGCGGACGCGGGCGCCGCATGCTCGGTCTCCGGCTCCGAGCCGGCAAACAGATCCTCGGGAGTAATCTCGACCCCCGGCGATAGAATCACCGCCTGCTCGATCGCGGCTTTGAGCGAACGCGCGTTGCCCTTCCAGGGCGCCTCGACACACGCGCGCATTGCCTCGGCCGAGAGTTGTTTTTCGGGCGTCGAGAAACGCTGGCATGCCTCCGCGATGAAGTGCTGGACCATCAGCGGAACATCCTCGCGCCGCTCGCGAACCGCGGGAACGCGAATCTCGACGACCTTCAGCCGGTAGTAGAGATCCTCGCGAAACTTCCCCTGGGCGATCATCGCTTCGAGGTCCTGGTTGGTCGCCGCGATTATCCGCACGTCAACATTGAACGGCTGATTACCGCCGATACGCTCAAACTGCTTCTCCTGCAGCACGCGCAGCAGCTTGGCCTGCGTCTCGAGCGCCATATCGCCGATTTCGTCCAGGAAAAGGGTGCCGCCGTCGGCCGCTTCGAACTTGCCTTCGCGGCGCGCGACCGCGCCTGTAAACGAACCTTTTTCGTGGCCGAAAAGTTCGCTTTCAACCAGCTCGCGCGAGAACGCCGCGCAATTGACCGCGATGAACGGCTTGCGCGCGCGCGGGCTTCGAAAATGGATCGCGCGTGCGACCAGCTCCTTTCCGGTGCCGGACTCGCCGCGAATCAAAACCGTTACATCGGTCGGCGCAACTTTGTCGATCGTCTCGAACACACGCATCATCGCGCGCGATCGCCCGATCATTTTTTCGAAAACCCCGGTCTCCAGGCGCACCTGCTCGAGCAACTGGCTATGCGCGCGCTTGAGCAGCTGCGTCTCCATCACCTTGCGCACTTTCAAACGCAGCTCGTCGTTGTCGAATGGCTTGGGCAGGTAATCCTCCGCACCCGCCTTCATCGCTTCGACCGCGATTCGCTGGGTGCCATACGCGGTGATCATCAGCACCGCGCAGGCTGGGTCGATTTCGCGGACCTGCCCCAAAAGTTCGAGTCCGCTCATTCCCTTCATGCTGAGGTCGGTGATGATCACGTGGAACAGGCCTGCCTTGACCTTTTGCAGCGCTTCCTCGCCGCTCTCCGCGGTCTCGACTTCGTAGCCCTCCTTGGTGAAGAGCCCCTTGAGCGCGATGACGATTCCGCGCTCGTCATCAACTACCAGCAACCGGCCTTTCAATTGCGTGCCCTCGAAGTTTCGGTGGACGGCGCCGCGGCCACCGTGACGATCGGCCCGCCGACATCGGCCTGACCATTGAGATTTTGCGGCGCCTGCTGTGCGGTCTCGTCGCCGGTAGAATCGGCGGCTGACTCCGCCGCATCGCGGATCGCATCGCTCAGCGGTATCTCGAGTATGAACTCGGTGCCCGCGCCGACCGTGCTATGCACCTGGATCGTTCCGCGATGCGAATCGATCACTTTTTTTGCGACCCCAAGCCCGAGCCCGGTGCCGTTCTCCTTCGAGGTGTAGAATGGATTGAAAATCTTGGCGATCTTATCGTCGGCAATCCCGCAACCGTTGTCGCGAATCCTGACCGCCGCCATCCCGGCGCCGTTGTTCTGAATTGCGAAGTCGAGCCGGCGCTCGCCCTTGGTCGATTCCATCGCGTCGATCGCGTTGTCGATTATGTTTGAGAACACCTGTCTGAGCTTGTCGGCGTCGGCGCGAACCGTGGGGCCGCTCAAATATGCGCGCGAGACGGCGACCGAGTTCGCCTCGAGCTTGCTGCGCATCTGGGTCAACGCGCCGTCGAGCACCCAGGCCAGGTTCACGTTTTCAAACTTGTAGTCTTCTTCCTTCGCGTACTTGAGCAGATGCGACACGCTGCGCTCGACGCGCGCCAGTTCATCGAGCGCGACCTTGGCGTACTCGACGTTCTCATGCGAGGTCGGATCCTCGCCCATCTGCTGCACCAGGCTCTTGGCCGCCGCGATTGGATTTCGGATTTCGTGCGCAAAGGTCGCGGTCAACTCATCGAGCGAGGCCTGCTTTTCAGTGCGCAGTTGTTCCTTTTCCTGCAATACTTCGCGATTCACTTCGCGCGCGATTGCCGGTTCGAATACCCGCTGATGCACCCATCGCCATCCGTACACCGCCGCGAAGTGGCTCGCGATTCCAAATCCCCATCCGAGCGCCGGCCATATGAACCATGGGTATCCGCCGAAGCCTCCGGTCAAAAGATTGATCACGAACAGGAAGCCGATGACGATGCCGTACCACATGAGATGGACGTAAAAGCCGGCCTCTGCCGCGGCGCGTTTGCGCGCGCGATCATAGGCCTGGCGCTCGGCGTCATTCTTGAACTGAGGCGGTGGCGGCAAGTCCTGCGCTGGATCGAGGCTGACGCCGCCATATTTTTGCGTCTGACGATTGAACCGCGCGCGCATCTTCCGGTCGTAACGCTCGCTCTTCGCTTCGAACTTCCGCGACATCCTGGTTTCGAAATCGCGCTTGATCTTCGAGTGAAGATCGTTCGCGAAACGCTCGGCGTGCGAGGCCGCGGTCTTCTGTGCGGCGTCGGTCCACTTCGACCAATCGGCGTTCTTCCACTTCGACCAGTCGGCGTCGCCCCACTTCATCCAGCGGAGTCGATTGCGCTTTCGATGTTGAACGACCGCGTAAATGATTAGAGCGATAATGAAGATGCCGAACATCCTGCCTCACCTGGGGCCGGAAATGCCGGTCCGTCTGATTGACTTATCGTAGTCGCGAGGACACTAACAATCGGGATCATTTTCGTTTTCCTAACCTCTATCAGCAAGCCTGATGCCGACCCAGCCGAGGTTGGAAAACCTAGCATTTGCGCGGACTACATAGCGGAGTGAAGCCTGCGCGGGTCCGAGCCGCAGTCTAACCGATGCAGTGTCTCGACTGCATCTCCGCGTCGCAGCTTCGATTTTTCCGACAAGCGCGCGGGCGTTGTTTTTGCGGCCTCAACCAATCTACATTTGCGCAATGCCGGAGCGGACCATTTGATCCTCGACTCCCAACCCGCGTCCGGAGACTCCGCGTGCTTGAAATCCTGATCTACCTGATGGCGCTCGCGGTCGCATCGGGATTCATCGGCTCGATCTCTGGACTCGGCGGCGGCGTTTTCATCGTGCCCGCATTGGTAATCTTCGCGCACATGCCGATGCAAATCGCGGTGGGTGCGAGCCTCATCTCGGTGGTCGCTACCAGCGCGGGCGCGAGCGTTGCCTTCGTGCGCGACGGATGGACCAACCTGAAAGTCGCGATGGTGCTCGAATGCGCGACGGTTACCGGCGCGGTCATCGGCGCCTATCTCGCCGGCGTCGTGCCGACCATCGTGCTCGAGCTGCTCTTCGCCGCGATGATGCTCCAGTCGGCATACTTCACCGTGACCAGGCGCGGAGACGACATTCTGACCAAGGGCGACGCGCTCGCGGAGCGCCTCGAACTCTCGGGCGAAATACCTGACAACAGCGGCCATCCGGTCCACTACGAAGTCGTCAAAGTTCCGCAGGGCAGCGCGCTGATGGTAGTTGCTGGATTGATGTCGGGTCTGCTCGGAATCGGCTCGGGCGCGCTGAAGGTGATGGCGATGGATTACATCATGCACATGCCGCTCAAAGTTTCGAGCGCGACCAGCAATTTCATGATTGGCGTCACCGCCGGCGCCGGCGCGCTGGTGTTCCTCGCGCGCGGCGATGTAGCGACGACCATCGCGGCGCCAGTCGCTATTGGGGTGACCGCGGGCGCGCTGGCCGGCAGCCGCGTCCTGCCTCATCTCAAGGTCGAATCGCTCAGAACTGTTTTCGTGATAATTCTCCTGCTGATCGCGGCCGAGATGGGATGGCGCGCGGTTTCGGGAATCTGAGCGATGCCGAAACAGGAAGAAGATAGAATCCTCCGGGTCTGGACGCCTTTTCTGCTGCGATCGATTCTGATCGCGGCGATGCTCATACTGATGGTTGGGCTCGTTCTCACTTACACCTTCGCTCCTGACTACTACGTGGACCGTTACAACGCGGTTGCGCAGGGGCATCTGATCGGCAGGGAGAAATTTGGGCTGCTCGCCGAGCGGATTCGACAGGGCAATCCACACGCGGTCCTGACGATCGGGCTGTTCGTGCTGACGCTGGTACCGCTCGCGCGGGTCGCCTTCTGCTTCATCCTATTCATCAAGGAACGCGACTACACTTATGTGGCGCTCACCGCATACGTGCTGGCGGGATTGATCGTCGGCGTGCTGGTGGGCCAGATCGGTTAGTAGCGACGGAGGTTTTGGCATGGATATCAGAGGAAAAGTCGGCGTCATCACCGGCGGCGCATCGGGAATCGGACGAGCAACCTCGGAACGGCTCGCGAAAGAAGGCGCCGCCATCGTGGTTGCCGACCTCGACGAAGCCGGCGGCGCGGAAACGGTCAAGCGAATCGAAAGCGCAGGCGGGCGCGCGGTCTTTGTGAAGGCCGACGTCACCAGGCTCGAAGACGCGCGCCGAATGCTCGACACGGCGGTCTCAAAATTCGGCCGCCTCGACATCCTGCACAACAACGCCGGAATTGGCGTCGGCGCTCCGGGCTTTCCTGATGCGCCGCCCGAGCGATGGCATCTCGTGATCGAAATTGACCTTCAGGCCGTGATCCTCGGAACCGGACTCGCCGCTCCCCTGATGCAAAAAAATGGCGGCGGCGTGATCATCAACACGGCCTCGATGGCGGGTCTGTATCCGCATCGCCAGGATGCGGTTTACGGCGCGGCCAAGGGTGGCGTCGTCAACTTCACGCACTCGCTCGCGAGTTGGGAATCGGAGCGCAAGATTCGGGTCAACTGCATCTGCCCGGGAATCGTCGATACTCCGCTGGTGCGCAGAGGACTCGAAGCGGCGGCCAAGCTCGAGATGAAAAGCTGGATGCCGTCGAAAATACTTCAGCCCGAGGAAATTGCCGACGCGGTGGTGAGCCTGGTGCGTGACGACTCTCTGTTCGGATGCTCGCTGGAAATTCGCCCGAGCGGCCGGCAGATAGTGGATCCCAGGCTCGCACCCGGCGCGCGCAAATAAGGTCGCGATGTGAAATGCGATTTCGCTGAGAATGCAGCCCGGACTAGGCGGACAGTACTGCGTACGTTTTATCGCTTGAACGCCATCTTAGCGAAAAACTGTTGTGGTTCTCCACGAAAAATGCCGGAGGGCTCGACCGCCAAGATTGCGCTCCGCAAGTCGTGTTCGAATGCTTCTGTGCGCTCACCGAGAAGTTTACGATTGCAGAACGACATCGAGTAAAGATTTCCAGTAATCGACTCCACTGTCCATTCCACTTCGAACAACTCGCTGTGTTCGATCTGATCGCTGAAGCGGGAGCGCTGCAAGTACGCTTCGTGAAGCTCTTCAGGCTGGAGTGGCTCGTGATCCCAAGGCAACGGTATCTGGCCCAAGTAGTGCCGGACAACCCGACAGACAGCCGCACGCCAAGACGTCATTAGGGGCAGAGGAAGTGGCATGCCGCGCCCCAGGATTGCAACTCCTCCGTCAATGTTGACCAGATCGTAGAGCGCTTCCAAGGTCCGGCGGCGATCCATCCAGTGAAACGATTCGCCCATCGTCACCAGTCGGAACGTTCCCAGAGTCCGAGACAGATCCTGCGAACTCCCGCAGATCCACTCAATATTCTTAATTCCGGAGCGGCTAGCGACCGCTCTTCCTTCCCTAAGCATATCGGTCTCAGGATCCATAGCAACGACGCGCTCGAAAAGATGAGCAACCGGAATCGCTACGGAGCCCGGACCAGATCCAAGGTCGAGCAGTTGGCCCTTTCCATCCAATCTGAACGCTTCTCGGAGCACTGTTACCAAGGCGGGCGGATACGGAGGCCGATATCGCGAGTAATAACCCGCAGCACCTTCGTATTTCCGCTCCGCTTTCGGAGCGTTGCTCACCGCTTTACGAACTTCCGCATGTAGGTCGAACGGGGCGGCCGATTCGACCGCCCCTGCTGCCCGACAATTTCTCAGATTCAGCTCAACGCGCTGCCGCTGCGGCGGCGGCTTCCATCTGAAATGTCTTCGCGCTCGGGCTCAACTTCGGCATCACGTGCTTGCCGATCAGATCGACTGTCTGCATCACCTTCTCATGCGGCACCGCGCCGACTTGCACCAGCATCAGCAGCAGATCCACGCCTGCCGATTCATAAAACTTCGCGACTTTCAGACAATCCTCCGGATCGCCGACCATCACCGCGCCCTTTTCGATACGCTGGTCGAGGTCGGCGAGCGACATTCGGTAGTCGCCGAGCGCGACCGCCGCCTCCGCCATTTTCTTGTAGTACTCGTAGCCCTTCACTTCCTGCCTGGCGAACGGCGTAAATAGCTCCGCCGCCTTGCGGGTCGTGAAATCGATCGCGTCCTTCGCGATCACCTTTGCTTCCTCGCGAGTCGGCGCGCATACGCATATCGTTGCAGCCGCAGTTTTATCGTTTATGAACGCGCCGACCGGCTCGCAGGTGCGGATCGCTTTTTTGTAAACCGCGATCAGATTGTCGAGCAGTCCCGGCTCCGAAATTCCGAAGCCGAGTGCGCCGATTCCCTTCTGACCCGCGATTTCCCAGGTCGCCGGCTGCGTCGCCGCGACCCACATCGGAGGATGCGGCTTCTGGATTGGTTTCGGGATCACCTCGCGCTCCGGCATCTTGAAGAACTTGCCGTCGTGGCTGAAGGTCTCCTGCGTCCACATTTTCGGAATCGCGGCGACCGCCTCTTCCCACATCGCGCGCGAGTCTTCCGGATTTACCTGGAAGCCGCCGAGTTCCTGCTCAGTGATCGATCGGCCCGATCCGAATTCGACCCGGCCGTTCGACATGATGTCGAGCACCGCGATTCGCTCCGCCACCCGCACCGGATGGTTGAACGGTATGGGCAGCAGGCAGATTCCATGCCCGAGCCGAATCCTGCTCGTCACCTGGCTGAGCGCGCCGTACCAGACTTCAGGCGCCGACGAGTACGACCATTCGCTTAGAAAATGATGCTCGACCGTCCACACCGAATGGTAGCCAAGCCGATCGGCAAGTTTCACCTGCTCGGTTGCCTGATGGTAGATGTCGTACATGAAACCCGGGTAATGCGGCCGGCTGCGCTGAAGTTCGTACTGAAGCCCAAATTCCATCGACGAGTTCCTCCCTCACGCGTGAGCCGCGTCCGTCCGGGCGGCGGGCTCCGCGGCGACGATGCTCCCCGGGGTCTTCCACGAATGAATCTCGGGAAGCGCCTTCTCTCCGATAAGTTCGATCGAGCGCATGATCCGGTCGTGCGGGATTCCGCCGTACTGAAGAAAAAAGAGCACCTGGTCCGCGCCGGTTTCGCGGTAGCGGCGCGCAACGCGAATCGCCTGGTCCGCGCCGCCGACCGCGACCAGGTCGCCGTCTTTCAAGAAGTGATAGTAGTCGCGCGTGATTTGCGCGGGATCGAACTTCGACGCCGTGTGCAGATATTGGTACGACTCGTCGCTATGTGCGGCCTGTGCAACGCTCGAGACCAGTTCGAACCCCTTGCGCACGTACCAGAGCACGGCTTCGCGCGCGATTTCCTCGGTCTCGCGCGGATCGTCGCCGATAAGCCCCATGATGTTCATCGAGACCTGGTTGTTAATAGTCTGCCCGACCGGGCGCGCGTGCCTGATTCCCTCGCGATAGATCTGGATTCGCTCGGCAACCTGTTTGAGCTCGACGCCGAGCGTGAAGCAGAGCACCCCGAGTCCGCGCTCCGCGGCGAGCACGAACGTCTGCGGATTGGTCGCGGCGACCCAAATCGGCGGATGGGGTTTCTGGATCGGTTTGGGAATCACCGACACTGGAGGATCGACGGTCCAGTACTTGCCGTGCATCGAGAACGGATCTTCGCGCCACATCCGCGGGATTGCTTCGACCGCCTCGGCCCATCGCGGCCGCGTGTCTTCGGGACGCACGCCGAAGCCGAGCAGCTCGTCCATCGTGGTTGCGCGGCCGGTGCCGAACTCGACGCGTCCGTTCGACATGATGTCGAGCACCGCGATCCGTTCCGCTACGTGCACGGGATGGCTGAACGGCAACACCACGACGCCGTGTCCGACCCGAATTTGCCTGGTGCGCTGGCTCACGCAGGCGAGGAAAACTTCCGGCGCGGAGCAATACGAAAATTCGTTCAGGAAATGGTGCTCGACGGTCCACACCGAGTCGAAGCCAAGCCGGTCCGCCAGCTCGATCTGCGCCATGGTTTCCCAGAAGACGCGATATTCGTGGTCGGCGGCATGCGGCTTTACCGACTCGATTTCATAGATGAGTCCCGCCTTCATTTCGCAACGCACCATAGGCGGATAAACTCGCGCGCTTGCCGGCGCAGCGAGTGGCGCAGATCGAACTGCGGCCCATGCAGGTACCATAGCATCGCGAGTCCAAGATAGCTCGAAAAGATCTGCGTCGCCGCCCAGCCCGCCTCGAGTTCCGCGTCGAAAACGCCGAGCCCCTGCCCGCGTTCAACCAGTCCGCGAAAACTCGATATTCCGTCGAGATTAGCCTTGCGCATCGAGCGCAGCACCCGCGGCCCAATCTTGTGCGACTCGAGCGCGATGATCAGAAGCAATCTGCTCACCCACGGATTCTTCTCGTTAAGCGCCGCCATCGTGTCGAACATTTTCAGGAACTCCGCGCGAAACTCCGCCGTGGTCGTCGCTTGCGCGGTTCTTTCAAAAGCGTGGTTCCACTCCCCAAGCACTTTGGCCACCACCGCAAGGAAGAACTCCTCCTTGTCGGTGAAATGCCAATACAGCGCGCCCTTGGTAACGCCCGCCGCCCGCGCGATTCGCGCCAGAGAGGTGCCCCGATAGCCGTAGGACGCGAACAGATCCATCGCCGCGTTGATCAGGACCTGGTCCAGCGATCCACGCCGGCGAGTTGGCTGCGCCGCACGCGCCGCACTTTTGCGAACTGGTGATATCATTGAACGAGCGGTATGGTGAGGCACAACCGGTGCCAAGGTCAAGGCCGGGAAAACGTCAAGCGGGAGAAAAACGAAGCGCTACGAGGAACGATGCTGCGGCGCGCGGGTCACCACGCCGGCGTCAGGCGGATGCCCAACGGGATCGATCGATTGAGAATATCGTCAGTTCTGGCTGGAAGTGCCGCCGTCCGGACCTTTCATGTTTCGCTCCAAACACCAGCGATCGATCACTTCGGCGTTGAAACGCCAGTCGGTGCCAATCCTGAACCCCGGCAGCTCGCCTCGACGCAACAGCTTGTAGATCGTAGATGGATGAACGCGAAGATATTCAGACAGTTCTTTGACTGTCATCACGCGCGGCAAACTGAATTTGCTTTCACTAGCCATGCTATCTCCCGGTAACGTAAGCCCCGTCTGCCGCCTACTGCCAAGATTTGATGCTTTTTTTCGCATCGGTCGTATGAACCATCCGCTCCCTTAGGCCCACCATGAGTCTCTTAGAAATTCTCAAAATCGACGTTGGCGGTCAAGAGGCGTCTAAGAGGATTTTTGATAATTTTCGCCCTATTATCCACATTGATGTAACAAACTCAACTTATTACGCTGATTTTGACGCAAAATAGCGACCCACAATTCAAACCCATCGTGGCCGCGGCTCGCAATGGAGCCGAAATATGAGCAATCCTCAACGAAATTTCCTCTGGATTTTAGGCGGATTAATCATACTTTCAATCGGGCTGCGAAGAATCGCGCTCGCTCAGCCGCATCTGGTTCTGAGCAGCCCCGCGATTGCTCCAGGAGCCCCAATAGCCAGTTACTTCGCGTGCACCGGTGCGGATCGATCACCTGAACTCGCATGGAGCGGCGCCCCGAAATCGACGGTCACTTTCGCGTTAATCGTCGAGGATCCCGACGCG
>JBGPNU010000056.1:0-13021 GCA_041487675.1 Binatus sp. (SeqCode) | reverse complement strand
GTCTGCGAAGTGAAGGACCCCGAATCTCTTTTTTTGAATCTCGCTGGCCGCGCCGCGGATATCGCACGACGGCACGCGCTACTTTTCGGCGCGGCGCTCGGGGCGTCAGTTTCCGTTAACCGAATTGAAGCTAGTGTCGAGTCCCATGTGATCCGAAAATGAACTCGTCGGCCAGCGGCTCGCCGACGAGAAGTCGCCGCGCGCGGCGAACCTGTCTTGGCTCGAAAATCGATCCGATGCGCTCTCGAACCGGCTCGCTGATGCCGAATTCCCTTGCGCGCCGGAAATCCCGGTTTCCGGCCATCGCGATTCTGCGCCGGAACCAGCCGCCATAGAAGAGGCTCGTGACGCGAAGTCTGATCCCAGGCCGGATCCGGAAGCGGCCCCGGCTCGCTCGCTCCAACTGCTGCCGAGCGCGCTGGCACCCCAGGTACGCGAGCCTCCACCAAGCTCACTTGGCCCGATCGACGGCACCGCGAGGTCCGTGCCCATCGATCCGCTCCCAGTCCCGACTCCCGCGGTCGTGGTCGCATACTCACCCATCGTTTGCGCATTGGCGCGCGGCGCAAGTAATGCAATCACCGCGATCAGCACTGCGGGTATCAACATCTTCTTGAGGTTCATGGCATCCCCTCCCCTAGCAGGGTGTTAAAAAATACACATTGGCCGTCGGTTTGAAGTTTGAGCGTTTTAACACCCTGCGTGAAAACTAGCTTCTTACCTACAACATCTCCCCCTTTTGGGGAGACCGGTGAAAAACCCCCTTTGGGGGAGACAAGAGAGAGGGAGCAGGCCGTTGAAAATTGAAAATTACTTTTTCAACAGCCTGCTGCCTACTCCCTGTTACCTTCGATACTCTAATCGTAGCGTCGCGAACGAGGCAATAACCCGCTCGGGCAGGTCATGTCTCAGTTTGAAAGTTCTGCGGGCTTGGCACTGCCGATCAGCCATGCGATTCTAACTGTATGCCTAGGGGACCGCGAGGCGAACGGAGACCGGGAGACGTGATCGGCAATGCCGTTCGTATCATGCAAATCGCGACTGGCGAGATCGCGGAAGATGCGCCGGACCCTGGCAAGGAATACGCCCTTAAGGGCGGTCTAATCGGTGGCCCCAAACGGGCCGCAAAGCTCAGCAAAAAGCGGCGTGCGGAAATCGCCAGCAAAGCGGCGAAAGCGCGATGGAAAAAACACAAAAGTAGCGCGTCGCCCCGACGCGGTTCTTGACTTTCACACTCAAATGAGAGACAAAAAGCGGAACCGGAGGGCGATGACATGCCGAAAGCGAGTATTGGGGATGTGGCGAGGCAGGGGCGGGTCTTAGTCTCGCTTGTCGAGGTAACTGAAGCACTTTCCGTTTTGGGTCTGACGATCGACGAACTGCACGGCTCAATTGATGCTGGGGAAGTTGATCGCGACGCCTGCAATCATCTCAATCCCCCGACTGATGCTGGGAGCCGGGCGCACGGGACAACGGTCAGAGTCTTACGCGAAATCAAAATCCCACATGGCTGGACCATTTGTGATCACCAAAATTTCTCCACGATCATCTCGCCGGATGCAGCAATGGAAATTGCTGTCGCATCCGGGGATGACGCAACCGGCGATCCTGACCGCATTCCTCGAACCAAGCACCCGAAAGGAGAATCGTTCGTCCTTGGAGTCGAGCGAAACGCGCAACTCCATCTATTTAAGCCTCCGCCTGTCACACGGGAGCCCCGCCACATTGCCCCGATAACTTGGATTCTACTCCGCCACCGGCAGGAGAAGATTGTTCGCTGCGAATTGTCCATTCCAACCAGCCTGGGCGATGATGAGCGGGTCAATTCTGATGAGCCGAACGACACAAAGAAACAGGTCAATTTTGAGGGAACGCGCATCATCCTGCCCGATCTTATGCTTGGCCCCCGTGGCGGTGGCATTAAGTCGCGCGACGATGATCCGAGCACCACAAAAATTGATGTGACCGTTCTGCGCCGACGAGCCTAAAGCTGATGCCCGTGTGATGCGGTGTTCACGCCATCTCGCCTGACAATTGCCCGCAAGCGGCGCGAGCACACGAAGAAGAGTCTGGCTGATGCGATTGGGGTGACTGATCGCATGGTTAGCTTCTACGAGAGTGGGACAAAGGCCCCATCCGACGATACCCTCAACAAACTCGCCGACGTGCTGCGTTTCCCTGTGGAGTTCTTTTTCGGCGACGATCTTGAGGAACCATCGCTCGAGAGCGCCAGCTTTCGCGCCATGCGGTCTATGACATCTGCCCAACGCGACGCGGCCTATGCTGCCGGTACGCTTGCAATCCATCTCAACAAGTGGATCGAGAGAAAGTTCATCCTACCGGAAACAGACGTGCCAACACTGCGCGGCTTTCCGAATCCAGAAGCCGCAGCCCAAGCGCTTCGTGTGGAGTGGAGACTCGGCGAGCGATCGATTGACAACACAATCCATCTACTTGAAGCTCACGGTATCCGCGTTTTTTCGTTGCCTACAGACTCCAAGAAAGTCGATGCATTTTCGGTTTGGCAAGGCCCGACGCCGTTCGTTTTTGTGAATACCGCAAAATCGGGAGAGAGGGTACGCTTCGACGCTGCGCACGAATTAGGTCATTTGACTTTGCATCAGCACGGGAAGCCATCGGGGCGCGTGGCGGAATATGAAGCCGATCGCTTTGCCGGCGCGTTTCTGATGCCTAGGGGTAGCGTTCTGGCGCGCGTCCCGCGCAATCCAACCCTGCACGTTCTGATTTCTAAAAAGCAGCATTGGGGAGTCGCGGCCAGTGCTCTAGCGCATCGCCTGCACGAAGTCGGACTTGCGAGTGATTGGAGTTACAGGGGCTTCTGTATCGAGCTGGCGACGCGAGGTTGGGACAAAGAGCCTGAGCCGATGCCCAAAGAAGGATCGCAAGCGTTATCGAAAGTGCTGGCAGCTTTGCGGGCTGAGGGAGTGCGATCCCCTAACATCGCGCGCGATCTCAATCTTAACGTTGACGATCTCCGGTCTCTGATGTTCGGCTTGACGATGGTGGTGATGGAAGGTGGACGACAGGGAACGGGAGACAGCCGAAAAGACCCCCCAGTCTCATTGCGCCTAGTCGAATAGGCGCGCCTAATATAACGCCAGCAATGGAAGCGGGAATCTCAGACCATCTCCTGTCGTTTCAGGATGTAGTTGGGATTGTGGATGCTTGGGAATCGAATCAGCGGACGGGGAAATCAAACTGAGACATTACCCTCGGGCGCCCTCTTGGCCGACGGTATTTACCTCTCCTTGTCCGAGGAGGTGCCACTGGCACACGGTCGCGTGAGCGAGGAACCAAGCGAGCGCTGGTGAGGTTCAACGTCCGACCGAGCGGCAATTGCGAGCGCTGCACCTCTCCCTAACCCTCTCCTTGGACAAGGAGAGGGGACGGATCTCATCCGGCTTATCCATCGATCCCGGCTTGTGACAGGCCAAACCGCGCGGTTAATCTGCTCTGATAGAGATGCCTCAATCCTGTGGACGAACTCGAAATCACCCCCGAAGCCGAAATCATCCCATTATCCGGGCCGCTCGATGCCCGGGTCGCCGTACCCGGCTCCAAGAGCATCACGAATCGCGCGATGATCCTGGCGGCGATGGCGCAGGGACGCTCGGTTATCGATTCGGTCCTGCTGAGCGACGACACGCGCTACATGACCGATGCGCTCCGCGTGATGGGGTTTATCGTCGAGATCGACGAGGATGCGCACCGGATAACGGTCGGTGGGCGCGGCGGCGTCATCCCGGCGCGTGGCGGCAACATCTTTGTCGGCGGCGCCGGCACGGTGATGCGATTCCTGGTCGCGATGGTCACGCTCGGCGAGGGACGCTTCCGTATCGATGGTAATCAGCGGATGCGGCAGCGGCCGATGGGTCCGCAGCTCGATGCGATGCAGCGCCTGGGCGCGAGCGTGTATAGCGAGCGCAACAACAACTGCCCGCCGGTGATCGTTGACGCGTCGCGCGCGCGCTTCGAAGGCGGCGAGACCTCGATCGACGCGCGCGTGTCGTCGCAGTTCGTCTCCGCGATGCTCATGCCCGCGCCGATCTGGAAGTCCGGGCTGAAGCTCCGCGTCATCGGCGACGCCGCCCGCCCGTTCATCGACATGACGCTGCGTCTGATGGAAGCGTGGGGAGCGCGCACCTCGGTCGAGGGAGATCAGATTGTCGTGCCCGGCGGGCAGTGGTATCGCGCGCAGCGCTTCGCGGTCGAACCAGATGCGTCGAGCGCGAGCTACTTCGCCGCGGCCGCGGCGCTGGTCGGCGGGAGCGTCAAAATCGAGGGCTTGGCGTCCAACTCGGTGCAGGGCGATGTCGGATTCCTCGGCGTGCTGCAGCGAATGGGCGCGCGCGTCACGTGGCATCCTGATTGCGTCGAGGTCGTCGGCACCGGGCAACTCGCCGGGGTGGATGTCGCGATGAATGCGATGCCGGACATGGTGCCGACGCTCGCCGCGATCGCTCCATTCGCTTCGTCGCCGACGAAAATCCGCAACGTCGCCTTTATCCGCCATCACGAAAGCGATCGCATCCGCGCGCTCGCCACCGGACTCAGACAGATCGGCGCGGACGTCAGTGAAACTGAAGACGGTCTCGAGATTCGGCCGTCCACGATGCTCCCGGCACCGATCGAGACTTACGACGATCATCGAATTGCGATGAGTTTTGCTGTGATCGGGCTCAAGCTCGCGGGCATCAAGATCAAAGACCCCGGATGCGTCGCGAAGACATTTCCGGATTTCTTCGCGCGCCTGGCGGGACTCGGCGGACGATTCTAGAAATGCGCCGTCAGCGCCCGGCGGTCTTCATCGCGGCCGCCTCGACGCGGGCGCGCGCGAGCAGCAAGGCTTCCTGGGCGGGCGCATAATCGGGATCGTAGAAACTTAAATTTGAGAACTTGCTGTCTGCCGACTGCACTTCCGCGGCCGCGGCAATCCCGTCCACACTCTCCGGAGTTTCCGCACTGCTCGCGAGCACGGTGAGAACGCCGTCCTTCACCTCGGCGAGTCCGCCCGATACCACCCAATGCATCACACTGCCCTCGGGCAATCGCGCCTCGAGCACTCCGGGCACCAGCGACGTGATGAAGTTGATATGGTCGGCCAGCACGCCGAACTCGCCAAGCGGACCGATGGCCGAGACTTCCTCGACCGATGCTTCGAAGACCACGCCGGTCGGCGTGATGAGTCGGAATGGGAAGCTCGAGGCCACTTGAGGATTCCTTGTGCTAGCGGGCTTCGCCGCGCGCCAGGCGTTCGGCCTTCTCGCGCGCGTCTTCGATCGTGCCGACCAGGAGGAATGCCTGCTCGGGCATATCATCGCACTTGCCGTCGAGGATTTCCGCGAAGCCGCGCACGGTGTCCTTGCGCGAGACGTATTTGCCCGGAGTGTTGGTGAACACCTCCGCTACGAACATCGGTTGCGAGAGATAGCGCTCGATGCGCCGCGCGCGCGCGACCGCCTGCTTGTCGTCGGCCGACAGTTCTTCCATCCCGAGGATCGCGATGATGTCCTGCAATTCCCGGTAGCGCTGCAGGATCGCCTGCACGCGGCGGGCGACATCGTAATGCTCGTCGCCAACGATCTGCGGAGTCAGCATTCGCGAAGTCGAATTGAGCGGATCGACTGCCGGGAAAATCGCCTTCTCGAAAATCTTGCGGTCGAGCGCGGTGACCGCGTCGAGATGGCTCATCGTAGTGGCAGGCGCCGGGTCGGTGTAGTCGTCGGCGGGAACGTAGACCGCCTGCACCGAGGTGATCGCGCCCTTCTTGGTCGTGGTGATTCGTTCTTCGAGCTCGCCCATGTCGGTCCCGAGCGTGGGCTGATAGCCGACCGCGCTGGGCATCCGGCCAAGCAGCGCGGAGACTTCCGAGTTCGCCTGGACGAACCGGAAAATGTTGTCGATGAAAAAGATGACGTCCTTGCCTTCCTCGTCGCGGAAATATTCAGCCAGCGTGACTCCAGTCAGCGCGACGCGGGCGCGCGCGCCGGGCGGCTCGTTCATCTGGCCGAACACCAGCGCGGTCTTTGCGATGACGCCTGATTCGGTGAGGTCGCGGTAGGTGTCATTGCCCTCGCGCGAGCGCTCGCCGACGCCGGCAAACACCGACACACCGCCGTGCTGCGTGGCAATGTTATGGATCAACTCCTGGATGATGACGGTCTTGCCGACGCCGGCGCCGCCAAACAGTCCAACCTTTCCGCCACGGGCGAATGGGCAGATTAGATCGATGACCTTGATTCCGGTCTCAAGGATTTCCGCTTCGACCGCCTGGTCGGCGAACGGCGGCGCGTCGCGATGAATCGGCATCTGCGAAGTGCCGGGGATCGGCCCGCGCTCGTCGATCGCGTCGCCGGTGACATTCATGATTCTGCCGAGGGTGCCCGGCCCGACCGGCACCGAGATAGGCGCGCCGGTGTTGGCGGCTTCCATACCGCGGACCAGGCCCTCGGTCGAGTCCATCGCGATGCATCGCACGGTGTTCTCGCCAAGATGCTGCTGCACTTCGAGGACCAGGTTGCCGGGTTGATCGCTGATCGACGGATTGCTCACCCGCAGCGCGTAAAAAATCGGCGGGATCGAATCGGCGCCGAACTCGACGTCAACAACGTTGCCCAGCACCTGGATGATTTGTCCTGTGGCTTGCTCACTCATATCGGACAGGCATCTACATCGCTTTCCGCAAGTGAGTCAAGCGAAGTTGACCCGCCCCGGACCGCGATCCGGCGCCCGCGCCTCAGCCGCGCAGCAGTGTGCGGCTGCGCAGGGCCGCTTCGAGCGCCCGGCGGATGTAGCGTTGATAGGGGATGCCGCGCCGGCGCGCGTCGGCGCGGACGGCGCTGAGCAGTTCCCTGGAGAGCCGAAGATTTACCGATTTGCGCTTGGGCTGGTATTCGAACTGGAACGGCGCAAAATTTTCCGCGCTGATGTAATCCGACAAGTCCCGATCGAGAAAATCTTCCGCCTGCTTATCGGTCTCGAACGCGGGCAATTTCCTGTTCATACTTCCTGATCTCCTTGCGGTGCATGTAGCGGGCGCTGATCGGCCTGAGCAGGATCCCGCCGGCGCCTCGCCTCGGGGTAAAAATCACGAAGGCATGGCGTCCTTTCGCGGTCCGGCCGATCGCTAGATAACGCGGCTCAGCCCCTGAGCTTTTGACCTCGGGCATAATCAGGGTCGCGGCGTGTGCGAGGACGTGCTCGATCTCCGCGATGGAAACTCCGTGCTTCCGGCATTTCTGGCGGTTTGCGCCATCCCACGCGAACCCTGAAAAAGCAACCCGGTTCATGCATGCTGCTTATAAGTATAGGCAAATGCCTATACAACGATCAATCCTCATCCAATGGCTGGCGGCTGGACTGCGCGCGGACTATCCGCGCAGCGCCTCGGCGCCGCCGACGATATCCATCAGCTCGCGCGTGATCTGTGACTGCCGCGCGCGGTTCATCTCGAGCGTGAACGACGAGATCATATCGTTCGCATTGTTGGTCGCACTGTCCATCGCAGTCATCCGCGCGCCTTGCTCGCTGGCCTCGGAATCGAGCAGCGCATGAAAGACGCTGGCTTCGAGGTATCCGCGCAGCACCACCGGGATCAGTTCCTCGCGCGACGGTTCGACCAGGTAATCTATTTTCGGCGCGTCGGATTTCGATACTGCGGCCTCGACTTCGGAGCCTTCCCTGATCCCCGCGTCGCCCGGCGGCGCGACCGGCAACAACCGCTCGTAGGCCGGCTTTTGCGAGAGCGCCGATTTGAAATGAGTATAGATGATGCCGGCCTCGTCGATCGCGCCCGAGCGGTAATCGGCGAGCATTTTCGCCGCGATATCGCGCGCGAGCCCAATCGTTGCCAGGCGCGGCAGATTGTCCACCCGCGACATCGCGATGGTCACGCCGCTGCGCCTGAAGTGATCGACTGCCTTCTTGCCGACGGCGAACAGTTCGATTTCGAGTCCGCGGCTGCGAATATCGCGCTGCAAATCCTCAGCCGCGCGGAGCAGGTAGGAGTTGTAACCGCCGGCCAGTCCCCGATCCGATCCAACCACCACCAGCAGCGAGCGCTTCTGCGCGCCCTCGATCGGCCCGGCCGAGATACCTTCCGACGTAAGCAGCGAATCCGCGACCCGCGCGAGCGCCTCGCTGTACGGCAATGCGTTGGTCAGCGCTTCCTGCGCACGCCGCAGGCGCGCCGCCGAAACCTGTTTCAGTGCGCGCGTGATCTGCTGGGTCGATTTTGCCGACAAGATCCGGCGCTTGATTGCCTTTAGCGATGCCATCGTCGAGCGTTACTTGCCTCAGGCGGTTGCCGATGCCGGCTTGGAATTTTCGGCGAGGGAATTCTGGGCAAGGAAAGCCTGCTCGTACGCGTCGAGGCCTTCTTTGATCTTCTTCGTGAGTTCGTCTGTGATCTCGCGTTTTGCCTTGATCTCGGCGAGCACGTCGGCGTGGCGCGCATCGAAGTAGGTGTACAGCCCCGCCTCGAACGGGCGAATCTGTTCGACCGAGAGCTTGTCGAAGTAACCCTCTCTCGCGGCGAAAATGATCAGCACCTCTTTTTCCATCGGAAGCGGACTGTACTGATTCTGCTTGAGCATCTCGGTCAGCCGCGCGCCGCGCGCCAGCAGGCGCTGCGACGACGCGTCGAGATCGGAACCGAACTGCGCAAATGCCGCCATCTCGCGATACTGCGCGAGGTCGAGCTTGAGCGTCCCTGCGACCTGCTTTATCGCTTTGACCGCGGCCGAGAATCCAACTCGCGATACCGATAGCCCCACATTCACGGCCGGACGCACGTTGGAATTGAAGAGGTCCTTGTCGAGGATTATCTGCCCGTCGGTGATCGAGATGACGTTGGTCGGGATGTAGGCCGACACGTCGCCTTCCTGGGTCTCGATAACCGGCAGCGCGGTCAGCGATCCGCCGCCCATCTCGTCGCTCATCTTGGCGGCGCGCTCGAGCAGGCGCGAATGCAGATAAAAGACGTCGCCGGGGTACGCCTCGCGCCCGGGCGGACGGCGCAGCAACAGCGACAACTGGCGATAGGCCTGCGCATGCTTGCTCAAATCGTCGTACACCAGCAGCGCGTGCTTGCCGTTGTCGCGAAAGTACTCGCCCATCGTGCATCCGCTGTACGGCGCGATGAACTGCAGCGGCGCGGCTTCCGACGCGGTCGCCGCGATCACCGTGGTGAACTCCATCGCGCCCGCGCTGGTGAGCCGCTCGACAACCTGGGCGACCGTGGAGCGCTTCTGCCCAATCGCCACGTAAAAGCAATTCACGTTCTGTCCACGCTGGTTGATGATCGTATCGATCGCTATTGCGGTCTTGCCGGTCTGACGATCGCCGATGATAAGCTCCCGCTGCCCGCGTCCGATCACCAGCATCGTGTCGATCGCCTTGATTCCGGTTTGCAGCGGCTCTTTCACCGGCTGGCGGCGGATGATCCCGGGCGCCTTGATTTCGATTCGCCGCGTCTCAGCCGACTTGATCGGTCCCTTGTCATCTATAGGCTGGCCGAGCGCGTTGACCACCCGGCCGAGCAGACCTTCGCCGACCGGAACCTCGGCGATGCGCCCGGTACGCTTAACCTCGTCGCCCTCCTGGATCGCCTGCGGATCGCCGAACAGCACCGCGCTGACGTTGTCCTCTTCGAGGTTCATCACCATCCCGAAAACCTGATGCGGAAATTCGAGCAGCTCGCCCAACGCCGCGTTCTGCAGTCCGTAGATTCGCGCGATACCGTCGCCGCATGAGAGCACGCGGCCGGTTTCGCGCACGGAGATACTGCCCTCAAAACCCTTGATCTCGTTTTTGAGGATTTCGCTGATTTCCGATGGTCTGATTTCCGCCATATTTTTCGTCGATACCTAAGCTAGCCCGCAAGCCGCTGCTTTGCCTCAGCGAGGCGAGTTGCAAGGCTGCCGTCGTAAGTTTTTCCACCCAATTCCGCCGTCACGCCGCCTATCAGGGCTGCATCGATTTTCACGGTTGGAATTATTTTCTTCGCCGCGATCCTCTCGAGACCGCTAACCACGCGCGCGATTTCAGCGTCCGACGGTTGAATTGCAAACGTAAGCGTCGCGCGCTGGCGGCCCATCTTTTTATCCAGCAAATCGCGATACGACTCGGCTATCGCGCCGAGTTCGCGAATCCGCCCGTGGCGCGCCACGACCACGGCGAACGACCGGAGCGGAAAACTTAAGGACAGGCGTTCCGCAATTTTCGTCATCGCGCTCTGCCGCAATTGCTCGGAGAGTTCCGGCGACGACAGGCGCTCGCTCAGCTCCGGCGATTCAACCATCGCGGCCAGCGTCTCGAGCTCCGCACCCCACTTCTCCTCGTTGCCCTTGTCGGCAAGGTCGAGGATCGCTCGCGCGTAACGCCTGGCGACCCGCGAACCTTTCATCGGCGCGCACCAGTGTCGCCGAGTTGGTTCATGAAGCCGTCGATCAGGCGGCCCTGGTCACCGCTTTGGAAATCGCGCCCGATGAGCTCGCGTGCGAGCGTCGCGGCAGACTCCGCCAGCCGTGCGCGAACGCGCCGCTGCGCGGCTTCCGACAGCGCGGAGGTGCTGAGCACGGTGTCGCGCCGGATTCTCTCGCCGGTGGATTTTGCAAGCTCGGCGACTCGTGCGACCTGGAACGCGGTCTCTGCTTCGAGTTCGGCCGCAATCTTTTTGAGCTCCGCCTCCAGCGCGGCCATCCGCGCCGCCGCCTTGTTGGCGATGTCCTCGGCTTCGGCAAATGCGCCTTGCGCGCGGGACAATCCCGAACGAATCTGAGCTGCGCGATCGGCAAAGAATTTTCGCGCGAGCGGACCCGCGAAATATACCAGGATCAACCCGAACAGGATGAAGTTGATCGCAAAGAACGTGAGCAACAGCCATGAACCGCGTTCCTCCGGCCGCTCCGCAGCCGCCAGCGCGATTCGGGGCGAAAGAGCGGCGCCGAAAATCGCCGCCGATGTGATCCACTTCTTCATCTATATTTGTATCAGTCCCGCGTTCTATCAGTCGCGCGCCCGTATCACTCGCCCCCGAAATCAGTTTTGCCCGCTTTGACGATTAAGCGGGCGGCCCAGCACGCGTTCGGCCAGCTCGGCCGCAAGATTGTGTCCCATATGCTCGAGCTCGCTCTCGGCGGCCTTGAGCTCCGCTTCTATTTTGGCCCGCACCTGGTCGAGCGATTCCCGCGCCTCGGCTTTGGCCGCCTCCATCATCTGCGCGGCTTCACCCTCGGCCTTGCGGCGCTCGGTTTCGCGGCGCAGCGTAGCGTCGCGCCGGACCGAGGCGAGCCGCCTTTCGCGTTCCTCTTCCGCGGCACGCGCCTCCTTGATCAATTGCTCGGTGCGATCGTTCAAGTCCTTGAATCTTCGCTCGCGCTCGGAGAGCAGGTTCAAGAAAGGGCGAAAAAATAGTCGGCTGAATATAAACCAGAAAACGAGAAAGGAAACAATCAGGGCAAAAAACGTCCCCCAATTCGGCGGGATGTGCATTTTACGGCGTCTCCCCTGCGGGGACTTTCAAAATACTCTCGATCATTTGAAGCTCGGGAACGCGAACTTCGGTGCAAGACAAATCAGGCAGAAAAATCAGGCCTGCTTCTGCCCGCTCACCACCTGCGCCACGCGCTCCTCCTTGGGGAATACCGTGATCTTGCGGTCTTCGCGCACACCCTCGGTCTGCATCGAGCAATGCCCCTCGAAGAGCGCGCCTTCGTGAACCACAAGCACCGGCGCCGTGATATTTCCGCTCACCTTGGCGTTGGGACGAATCTCGATCCGCTGGGTCGCGACTATGTCGCCGCTGACCTTGCCCGCGACCGACACCGAGGCGGCGCGAATCTGCGCGGTCACGATCGCGCTCTCACTGATCACGAGGCTGTCCTTGGCGTTGATCTCGCCGTCAACTTCGCCCTCGATGCGGGCGGGACCCTCGAATGAAACCTTGCCGGTTATTTTCGACCCGCGATCGAGGCACGCGCGTCCCTCAGCGGGGAGCGGTGCGTTCGCTCGTGGCGCGCCGAAAGTCGAGGACGCCAGAGGCGCGGTCGAGGCGGTTGGCGTATGCCCGGTGGCGGTCGGTTGAATCTTGGGATTTTTATCGGGCTCTTTCGAGAATAGCGCCATCGCAAACACTCCTCAACGCAAACGGGAATTGCCACGTCGCGTGCCAGGTTCTGAGCTTAGGCTTGGCTATTAACGCATGCAAATGTAGCTGTCAAATTATCCACGGCTCCTCCAATGTCGGTTGCCTCAAGCGAGCGATCGTCTAATCTGGACCGAGACGCGTCATTCAAGGAGTACCCCCGATGGCATCGAAGACGATCCCCGAGAAATATCTTGACCTCTTCACCGGCAAAAAAGCCCTGGCCAGCATCGCAACCGTGATGGCCGACGGATCCCCGCAAGTCACCCCGGTCTGGTTCGACTACACGAACGGAAAAATCCGCATCAACACGGCGCGCGGCCGCGTAAAGGCGCGCAACATGAAGGTCGGCGCAAAGGTCGCACTCGCGATCATCGACCCGGACAATCCGTATCGTTACGTTGGAATCCGCGGACCCGTCGTCAGCGAGAACGAGCAGGGTGCCGACGCGCATATCGACAGCCTCGCCAAAAAATACCTGGGCCAGGACAAGTACCCATTTCGGCAGCCGGGCGAAGTGCGTGTGACCTACGAGATCGAGCCCGCATCAGTCCACGTGAACGGTTAGCCGGGCAAAATCGCGACGCTAGTATCCGGCGTCGTTAGTCAACGGACCGCTCTCATCCGTCGTTGACTGATGCTATATCGTACGATATACCAATCATCATGTTTGACGGTGCGATGCACGATCCATCGGCAGGGCATTCGAGCGTTATTCATTTATTTAGAGGATCATTTTATTTGGAGGATCAATCATGATGGTTTGCGGTACCCGACGCCTTCACAGACGATCTCATTGGGCGGAATTCGGCATGATGGGGATGCGCTCGCGATTCTTCGGCCCCGGCGAAGTCC
>JBGPNU010000055.1:0-13039 GCA_041487675.1 Binatus sp. (SeqCode) | reverse complement strand
GTATCCTCTCCGACCCCGGTCACGTTGAAATTCGGCTTGTACTGACGGACCATCTGCCAGATATCCGGCCAATGGATCTTGCCCCGAGGATCATCGACGTAGGCGTCTTTCAATGCGAACTTGTAGCTTTTTCCGCCGACACCCATCGTGACGGTCTGCTGATCGCCGAAAATCTGGCCCGGGGCCGGCTTGGTGATGACCAGCGTGGTGGGAATCGGTATTCCCATCGGAACAAATTGCGCATGCGTACTCGGCGCGATCGCGACCAGCAAAAGAATTGCGATCGATAAAGTTGCGGCCAAGGAGAGGCTAATCTTGGAGATAAATGTTTTCATCTGCTGAAACCTCTTTTCCTTTTCATGGTGCGATCATAGGTAGGCCATCGGCAATCGCGCAATACGATATTGTCGATTGATCCTAACTGTTGTACGGTGAATGTTTCATCATCCAGACTCGGCAGAAGTGCAGACGCGGCCGAAGTGGCGCCGCGAGAACCCGGAGTAATCATGCGCTCATCACGGCGGATCGTTGCAGGGGCCTTTTTCGTAGCGGGACTTATCTGGCTCGGAACTGCACTTGCCGAGGTCAAACCGGGTGACGTGATCACGAAGGACAACGCATCGAAGGTCGCCGACCTGGTAAGCCCCGGCAATTACATGCTGGTGCAGCAGGGGATGCAAATGAAGATCGTGCCTTCGGACAAGCTCGAGTGGCCGCCGCCGTTCAAGACTGCGACCGAGAAATATTCTCCGCAGGTTCAACTCGCGCCCGATGGCACGCTCAAGAATTATGTCTCCGGACAGCCATTTCCGCTCGTCGATCCCAACGATCCTCAGGTCGCGACCAAGGTGATGTGGAATTTCAGCTACCGGCCGCTCTACAGCGACGACATCGACATGCGCTTTCCCGAAATTGCCAGCTTCGACAAGAACAGCAGCGGCAGCCCGCTAAGCTATTTCACGGTCGGGCATTTTGCTTTCTACAACAATATCGGCCGAATCGAAGTGCCTCCGGTACCCACGGATCCAGACGGCGCTCAGAGCGGTGTGCGCTATCGCTTTGGCTTCTACCCGTTCCTGGAGCCGTCGTCCTTGCGCGGCTACGGGATGATGCGCCTGCGGCATATCGATCCCAAAATCGAAGACAACGTGTGGGTTTTCAATCCCCAGTCGCGCAAGCTGCGCCGGCAATCAGCAGCGGCGCTATCGGACGCGATTGGCGCCCTACCCGGCTTCAGCGGCGGCGGCGGCGGAAGCGGCGGAATGGGCGGAGGGGCGGCAGGCGGGTCGCCAGGCTCCGCATATGCAAACACACTCGACCCGGATTCATACTTTGGCTTCTCCGCCAAAATCGAGGATTTCAACTACAAGTTTCTCGGCGAAAAGCAGATGCTGGCGTCGGTGCATGCCGAGCATTCACCGGAAGTGCAATGCCCGTTCGACGGCGGCAAAACGATTTGCCCGGAGAACTGGGAGATGCGCCATCTCTACGTAATCGAGGCCGTCGCGAAGCCCGGCATCGATGCGACCATTCCGAAGCGGATCTTGTACATCGACTCCGAGGGTTGGTTCATTACTGCCTCCGATCAGTACGATCGCTCGGGAAAACTCTGGAAGACAATTGCGACCTTCAATACTTACCGCGATCGGCCCGTGCCCGACGCGAAGCTCGCCGTATATCCGTACAAGCGGATGTTCCAGCTGGGGCTGGTCGATGAGGATCTCGATACCGGCTTCAGCTCGGTGGTTTACATGCCCGGCTCGACCGCACCGGATCGCGAATGCTGGTATATCGACATGGGCACGGTGAATAACGCCTTCTTCCAGCCCGAAGCGCTTCAATCCGCCGGCCACTGATTAGGTTCCGCCGGGGCGCGGACAAATGGGCCTTGAAGAGCGGACCCTAGAGCTGCAGCACGAACCGTATGTCACCCAGCCGGAGCTGAGTCCCCGCGCTCAGGAACGCCGAGCCGTGCACCTGGCGATCATCGACGTAGCTGCCGTTGGTCGAATTCAGGTCCATCAGCTCGAATCCGCCGTCGCGGCGCATCAGGCGCGCATGCTGGCGCGATACGCTCGCATGCGGGATGACGACATCGTTTTCCTCGCCACGCCCGATCGAGATTTCATCCTTCATCAGCGAGTATTCCGCCGGCACGGGATCGATTCGATCGAGCGCGACCAGCCGCGCACCCTGGGTCAGGCCCGCTCCGCGCGGCGAGGTCACCGGTGGCTGCTGCGACCGCGCCTGCTGCGCACCCGGAGCCCTACCCGATACTGCCCGCGCCGACTGCCCAGTCGTCTGTGCCGGCATCGCGCGCCCCTGAGCCTCGACGATTGCTTTGAGTTCATCGGCCGAGACGCCGAAGCGCATCCGTGAAAGTCCGAACAGGCCGACGATCGCGATCAGCGGCACGATCAAATTCCACCAGTTAAACGAGAATTGACGAAGTCCGGTGCCCGCCGCGTTTCCGCCCGCCCCGCTGGTGTCATCCGGGACGTTGATCGCGGCGCCGCCGAGTCCGCGCACCTGGTACGAGGTCGCGGCGTCGCCCGCCTCGCTGTTGTAATCGATCTTGAGCTCGACGCTTCGATTGGTGCCATCTTCAATCGGCCGCGGGGTCCGATAGGTTAGCGAGTACTCGGTCGCGATCGAATGGCCGATCTCACGCACCAGCGACGGGAAGCGGCCTTCTTCGGTGATTATGTTGTACGAGCGGCCATGGGTCGCATCGACAATTTCCTGGTATTCAGGCGCGATGAACGGCGGCGGAACGACCGCATAGAGAGTGAGCCCATTCTTCTTGAGCATCGCGGCGACTTTGCTGCCGGTCAGATCCGTCACCTGCACTCCGTGGGTATGATGGTCCCAGAACGCCTGATCGTGCGCCGAGTCTGCCGAGCCATCGCCGTCATGATGGGGCGGCGCGTCGGTCACGATTATGATGATGCCCTCGGCTTCGGGGCGGAACGGAAACGTAGAGGCGTAGGAAAGCGCGTCGAGCTGATCTTCGGGGATGTCGCCGCCGCCGCCTGCGTGCAGGCTGCCGACCCAATCGGTGAACTGCTTCACGTCCGAGGTCATGGTGTTGCGATACGCGCAGTTGCAGTCCGGGTACTTCGAGATGACGTAATCCTCGAAGGTGACCAGCCCGAGGCGATAGTCGCGGCTGTTGGACTGCAAGTCCTGCGCGAACGCGATCACGTTCTGCTTGACGGCGTCTATATAGGGCTGCATCGATTCCGTCACGTCCATCACGAACACGATATCCACCGGACGGCCCTGCCCGACGCCGCGGAAGTCGAGAATCTTGGCTTCCTTGCCGTCTTCAAAAACCTTCACGTTATCGGGCCTCAGGTTGCCGACCGGATTGCCGTTCTGATCGGTCAGACCGAAATCGAGCTGCACGCCGCCGTCGGAGTCGAAATGTTCGAGGCCTGGATTTCCGACCGAGATTTTTAAGCTCGCTTGCGCGGCCGCCGGCCGAAGTCCGAGGCAGACCAGGAAAAAACCCGCGAGGATTACGAGGCGGGAATTTCGATTCGACGAGTTCATCGCTACCAGTGATTCTCCGGATCGAGATGGCGATCAGTCAAGCACCGCGAGCTGTTCGACCTGCGCCGGCATCTGTTATCTTGCCTTCGCACATCGGTTAGGTTATCCCAAACGCTGACCCAATTCTTGGTTGATGGTTTTCTGAGTGAAAGATTTACGTGTGTATCCGACTGTTCGCGGCCTGGTCCTGCCTCTCGCGATTGCGATTTCGATAATACTTGCGGGCTTTGGCTCCGCCCGGGCCGGTGGAAAAACCGCCTTCGTCGAGATCGGCTTTGTCGGCGTCCCGCCGCTCAACTTTCAGAACGTTCTGCTCAATGTTCAGGCGATTCGCATCAATCCAAAAGCGAACGCCGCTCCAAACGACCCCAAATGGCAGAAGATCGGCGTGCCTGCGGGAATTGGACAGGGTGGAAACGGCACCCCGGAGTTGCAGATCGACCTCAACACTTCGCAAAACATACCGCAGCTCTTCAATACCGGAAAGGTCAAGCCCGGCACGTATCGAATCGCCCAGCTCCTGCTCGATCCGAATAATCCCGGCACCCTCGTCCCTGACTGTCCCAAGGCCGGGACGCCAGAAGGATGCATCAACTACCCGTTCCAGCTCGCAAACCCCGGAAGTCCAATCAATCTGGTCCCGGCTCAACAGCCGCTCCTCGCACCGAGCAAAGGAAAGCTGTCGCAACTGGTGATTCAGTTGACGATGGCAATTAATACGGCGCCGATTCAGCCCGGCGGTACCTACACTGTGACCATCTCGCTGGGCACGGTTACCGGGCCGCTGGGCACGGTTACTGGAACTGTTTCGACCGGTTCTGGCGGCAAGGCGAAGCACGTCCGCAAACTGGCGGTGACCGCCGAAGCGATCGGGACGAACACTGAAATTGCGAGTGCTCCGGTTGCGAGTGACGGAAGCTATACCCTCTTGCTCCCTGCGGGCAACGATTTCGGCACGCCCAACGATTTCGGCACGCTCTATGATCTGGCCGTCGCTGGCGGAGGGGACAGCTACGGCGCGGCCCGGCTACCGAAGCTTACTTCCCTGACGACAATAACCCAGGATTTTAAACTCAGCACCAATCAGACACTCGGCAGTATCTCGGGCACGATCAAGGACAACTGCGTCGCCAATCTTCCGATCGCCGGCGCAACTATCCAGTTACTGATACCGCCATCCAACAATCCCCTCCTGAGCGATGGTACAGGCGACTGCTCAGCACCAGCTAACTTCGGCGAATGCGTTAGCGTGGCGACCGCCAACACCGACAATGCGGGCGACTTTCCGCTGCCGGGCTCACTCTCTACTCCCGCGGCGTTCGACAGTGTTCCGATTCTGAAGTCCGGGACTTATACGATGATGGTCTCTGCTCCAGGCTACGATTCTCTCTTCACGCCTGTGAACGCAACCACTGGCAACAAGAGCGGCGGAAATTGCAGCGCCGGCAAGACCGTGGTTCCTTGTAATCTTTTTTTGAGCACCGGATACATCAAAGGCGTCATCCCGATCACGGCGCCAATAGCCGGAGAGACCACGCTGGTCCAGGTGTTCGCGGAGGATACCGGAACCAACAACATTGTAAGCGCGCTACCGATGCCTATCATCGTCAGATCGACGAGCAGCAACACGGTTCCCTTCACCATCAACGTACCGACCGAGCCGATTCCACCCGCTACTACTGGCCCCAGAACGTTCGATTTGTTCGCGACCACGATCGACCTTTTTCAGGGCGTCACCGATCCCTATCAAGGTCATAAAATCGCGGTGATCCCGGATATTGAGGGACCCGCGTTTTCTTCTGTGCAGGGAGCATGCAATACGGTTGGACCCAATGGGGTGAGTAGTCCCGACACCATCAGCTGCGTCGGTCATGGCAGCATTACCGGAACCGTCGCGAACGCCGATCTCGGCACTTCGGTAGTCTTGTCGAAGGAAGACGTTCAAATAACGAATACTGCGGTGCAGAATCAGGCTCCGAATATGTCGGCCACCAATGCTATTTCGTTCTGCATTCCCGGCGATGATTACACGGTGCAAAGGATGGAACTTCCAACCCAGGGATCCACGCCACCGTTGATGATGCCCACTCCGATGCCGGTGGGGACGCCAGCCGCCATTACAGTTCCGCCGGCGCCGCTGGCCGGCGGGCCGTCACCGACTCCGACGCCGGCCGCAAAGTGCCCGACTACTTGCTCGAATGTCGGCGGTACCTGCCCCGGAGTATGCAACAACGTGGGCACGGTACTGTAGTTGCGATGGCCTATCACGCAAGCAGGTACTTCCTGAGGATCGTCGCGATGAGTGCGCTCGGCGCCGCATTCGCGTTATCGGTCGCATCCTGCAACAACAATCAAGGTGGATTTTCCGGCAACGTCGGCAATACTCCCAACGGGCCGGCGCTGACCTCATACCGGATTCTGGGCACTCCCGGCACGCCATTTACCGCAACCGTGTCGGATGCGCGATCTTCGTGGCTGGTGCAGGGCAATGTTCCGCTGAGCATCATCATCTGCAACAACGTCTTGCCGGCTATAATCATCGCGACCAAGACCTCCTCTGACAACAATCTGCTGAGCATCGAGATTATCAAAGGTACGCGCGTGCTCAATCTTGCCTCGACCTCCGCACCATTTGGCACCGTATCTCTACAGACCGGAGGCAAGCTGCTTGCAATTTCACCACCGGCGTCTCCGGACCTGCGAATTTTCGTGGCTGGTCCCCTCAACACCTCCTACTCGGCGCTGGTCGAGGACATTCAAAGCGGTTTCGTAATTAGCGATCGCGCTCCGACCATGATCATGTTCGATACGCCGAACGGAAAGGTGGACGGCACCTTCTTTCAGAACGGTGGTCGTGACTTCGGCACCTTCACACTCAACATGACGCTCGACGGGGTGGTGGTGGCGAGTGTGGTCGCCGGTCCGACCGCGTTCATCCGCGAACCATGACCGCATCGCCGTGCTGAGTCAGTGCGTGGCGAAGGCTGCTCGAGCCGCTTGCAAACCTGCCGCTGCGCCGAAACCGCGCGTGAATCTCCGGTTCGTTTGACAGCCTCCCGCATTCGTCATAGTTAGCGTCATTACAAATGATCCAATCATTCGAAACACGCACCTAGATCGTCCCGCCTCTGAAATCATCGTATGAATTCGCAAATCCTGCGCCGGGTCTTGTTGATGGTGGCGATCATCGCAGTCGCCGCCGGACTGATTCCCGCCTTTCACTACTATCAGTACATCGAAAGTCACGTCTCCACCGACGACGCGTATGCGGATGGCACCGTCGCACTGGTCTCTTCGCGGGTCGCCGGCACCATCACCAACGTTTACGTCGAGGACAACTGGACGGTTAAGGAAGGCGATCTGCTGCTGACCCTGGATTCGCGCGACTTCGACGTGAAAGTCGACCAGGCCCAGGCTCAGCTCGAACGCGCCAAGCAGTCCGTCGATGAACTCTACGCACAGGTCGGCGCGGCGAAGTCCGGCGTTTCGCTCGCGGGGTCGCAGCTGAAGCAGGCGCGAATCGATTTCCAGCGCGCCAAGTCGTTGAAGGATCAAGGCGTCGTATCGAGCGCTCAGTACGATCAGGCCGACACCGGTCTGAAAATCGCGAACGCCGATGAAGCGCTCGCCGAGCATCAGTTGCGACAGGCTGAGGCCGCGCTCGGATCCGAGACCCAGGACCATTCGCACTACGACCGCCCGATCGTGAGACAGGCGGAAGCCGCTCTGGAAGCAGCCAAGCTCGATCTTGCCTACACGAAAATAACCGCGCCGTTCGCCGGTATCATCACCCATAAGACCGCGCACGTCGGCAATCGGGTCCAGGTCGGCGAGCCCCTGCTGGCGGTCGTTCCGCTGGGCAAGCTCTACGTCACGGCCAACTTCAAGGAGACTCAACTGACCGACGTGCGGGTCGGACAGAAGGCGGAGATCGTGGCCGACATCTATCCCGGCTACGTATATAAGGGACACGTCGATTCGATCAGCATGGGCACCGGCGCCGCCTTCTCGCTGCTGCCGCCCGAAAACGCGACCGGCAACTGGGTCAAGGTCGTCCAGCGAGTGCCGGTGAAAATAGTTCTCGAATCGCCCGCGCCCGAGGACAAGCCGCTGCGGCTTGGATTGTCGGTCGAAGTTGCGGTCGATCTCGGCGACCGTCACGGACCGCTGCTCTCATCGATGGTGCAGCGCCGTTTCCAGAGAGATGGACAGACGCTCCCCAACGAAACCCTCAAGATGGCGCCGAGGCCCGAGCGGCCCTCTGAAGCGGAGCCGAATGCGGAGCCCAGCGCCGGCGGCCAGCGTCATCATTTTCTGAATCGTCTGCTGCCCCGCTAACCCGCCAGGCGAGAACCGCCTGACACTCGTGTCAGGTCAATTGCGACTTCAGCCGGTGTGTAATACGCTGCGGTTCGCGCGGAACAACTGACTAAAGTCTTGGTTTAATGCTCGACGCTGAAGAGATTGAGCGACGTCTATCATCTTATCTTGGCGCACCCGTCGCGCGGGTGAGCGTCCTCGCCAACGGATGGGAAACCACGGTCTTTGAGTTCACGCTCGAATCGCGATCGAGCGTCTGCGCGAGCATTCCCGTCGCTCAACCGGTGGTGCTGCGCTTTTACGAGGGCTCCGCCGCGGACCCGAAGGGCAATCGCGAACACATCACTATCGATCGCCTCTTCGACGCGGGCTACCCGGTGCCGCGCCCATACCTGTTCGAACCCGACCATCGCGCGCTCGGCGCGCCGTTTTTCATCATGCAGCTTCTCAGCGGCGGCCCGCTGTTCGGAGTCCGCAGCTTTCCCCAGGCGTTCAAGACTTTCTCGCTCGGGTTCTTTTCGTTCGTGCGGACGCAGGCGCGACTTCACAAGTACGAGCCCGCAAGTGCGGGACTGCGTGAGATTCCCCACGCATTCTCGGCCGCTGCAGTCGGGGCCGATTCAATCCGGGCCGATTCGACGCGCGCGCAGCCGCCTGGCGACGAGCCGCCGCTTTTGGATCGGATACTCACGATCATCGCGCATCGGGTCGAGAATGGTCCCCTGCCCGGGCTGCGCGAAGCGCTCGATCGGGTCAGCGAACGCGCGCATCTCTTTCGCTCGAGCGCGCAATCGATCGTGCACATGGACTACCATCCGCTTAACGTGATGGTGCAGGGCGTGCGGGTCACCGGCGTTATCGATTGGGTAAACACCGACGTTGGGGATCGCCATCTCGACGCCGCGATGACGGCGGTCATTCTGTCGTCGTCGGCGCTCGAGAAGCCGCGCTGGATGCGCGACAACCTGGTCGGCAATGGGCTGCGCGCGAGCTTCGCGGCATTGTATATGCCGCTCTATCACGCGATGGCGCCGATGAACTTCGAGCGTTTCCGCTATTGTCAGGCGGTCGCGGCCCTGCTGCGGCTCTCGATGCTCGGCATGATGCGCGCGCGCGGCGCCGAAATTGTCGGCTTCCGCGCCGAGGCGATTAGCGAGGTCACTCCGGCTGTGGTCAGGCTGCTGAGCCGCTACGCCACCCGCAAAAGCGGCGCCTCGGTCGGACTCGATATCGCAAGCCCGCAGCCCGCGTGAACCGACTCCGGCCTCCCTCTCGCATTCACCCTCCGAAATCTGCTACCCGCTTGGGTATGCGAAAGTGTTACGTAATTGCGATCGTCTTAATGAGTTGGTACCTGATGCTGCCGCCGCCGATGTTCCCGCCGGTGAAGGATGCTAGCGGCGATTATGCAGTCAATGCCAAAGCCCCATTGTCGCGATGGCTCACGCTCAAGAAGCTTGGCTCCGAGGGCGCCTGCAAAGCGGAACTGAAAACGATGCCGCCCTTTTATCGATGCGTCTCGAGCAGTGACCCCGCGCTGAAGCGTGCCAGCCGACCCAAGTCCGCGCCGAGCACTTCAACCGCGGCCGGCGCCGCGGGCGCTCATATGCAATAGCGGCGCTACGCGCGCAGCAGATCGCGCAGCACGAACGGCAGAATCCCGCCGTGGCGGACGTATTCGACCTCTTCGGGCGTGTCCACGCGCAGCGTCACCTCGAACTCCTTGGCCTTGCCGCTTGATTCCGCACGCACCTTGAGAGTCTGATGCGGCTTGATTCCGGCCTTCATCCCGCTAATCGAAAATACTTCCTGCCCGGTCAGCCGGAGCGTCTCGCGATTCTGACCCGGCTTGAACTCGAGCGCGAGCACGCCCATTCCGATCAGGTTGCTGCGATGGATCCGCTCGAAGTTCTCGGCGATTACCGTGCGCACGCCGAGTAGCTGCGTGCCCTTGGCCGCCCAATCGCGCGAGGAGCCCGTGCCGTACTCCTTGCCGGCGATCACGACCAGCGGCACCTGGTCTTTCTGATAGCGCTCCGAGGCCGCGAAGATCGTAGTCTTCGCGCCGTCGGGCAGATGCTCGGTGAAGCCGCCCTCGACGCCGGGCACCATCAGATTTTTGAGCCGGATATTTGCGAACGTCCCGCGCATCATCACTTCATGATTTCCACGCCGCGCGCCGTATGAGTTGAAGTCTTTCGGCTGCACGCCGTGCGCAATCAGGTATCGGCCTGCCGGAGAGTCGGCCGCGATCGAACCTGCCGGCGAGATGTGATCGGTCGTCACGCTATCGCCGAGCACCGCGAGTGCGCGCGCCCCGGTTATATCCGAGAACTCGCCAACTTTGGCGGTCACGCCGTCGAAGAACGGCGGCGCTTTCACATAGAGCGAATCCGGCGCCCAGCGGAAAAGATTGCCTTCGGGAACCGCCAGGCCCTGCCATCGCTCATCGCCATCGAACACGTGCCCGTACTCACTCGAGAACATCGACGCGTGAACCGAGCCGGTGACCGCGGCCGCAACTTCTTCTTGCGACGGCCAGATGTCGCGCAGAAAGACCGGGGCGCCATCGGAACCCGTGCCGAGCGGCTCAAGTTGGAGGTCGATGTCGATGGTGCCCGCGATCGCATACGCGACCACCAGCGGCGGCGACGCGAGATAGTTGAAGCGCACCACGGGATTGATGCGGCCCTCGAAATTTCGATTGCCGCTCAAGATCGCGCACGCGACCAGGTTGCCCTGCTTCACTGCGCCGGCGATCGCCTCCGCGATTGGCCCGCTGTTGCCGATACAGGTCGTGCATCCGTAGCCGACCAGGTTGAAGCGCAATTTTTCGAGCGACTCGGTCAGCCCTGCCCGCTTCAGGTACTGCGTCACCACCTTCGAGCCGGGCGCAAGGCTCGTCTTCACCCACGGCTTGACCATCAACCCGCGCGCGACCGCCTTCTTTGCGAGAATTCCCGCCGCCAGCATCACCGATGGATTCGAGGTGTTGGTGCAGCTCGTGATCGCGGCGATGACAATCGATCCATGGGTCAGCGCGTAGCGGCCCTGTTCGGAAACCACTTCAACCTTGTTCTTGATATGGCCGAGCTTCTTGTCGAACGCCGCGGCTTCGCCGGGCGGCACGACCTTGCCGCCTTCGTCGATCCATTCGGCGATCGCGGTGCGATCGACGCTTGGATGGTGGTCGAACTCTTTGGCGAGTTCGCGGCGGAAATCGCTCTTTGCCGAGGTGAGTGCGACCCGATCCTGCGGCCGGCGCGGTCCCGCCATACTCGGCACGACGCTGCTCAGATCGAGTTCCAGGGTCTCCGAAAAGTGCGGCTCCGGAGCGTCCGCCGAATTAAACAGTCCTTGCGCCTTGCAGTACGCTTCGATCAGTTTCACTTGCGATTCAATTCGTCCGGTCAGGCGAAGATAAGTCAGCGTCTGATCATCGACCGGGAAGAAGCCAACGGTTGCGCCGTACTCGGGCGACATGTTGCCGAGCGTCGCGCGATCGGCGACCGGCAGCGACGCGAGTCCGGGCCCGAAATACTCGACGAACTTTCCGACCACCCCCTTCTTGCGCAGGATCTGCGTCACGGTAAGCACCAGGTCAGTCGCGGTCGCACCCGGACGCAAGCTGCCCGCGAGCCGAAAGCCCACCACCTCGGGAATCAACATGGTCATCGAGCGGCCGAGCATTGCCGCCTCCGCCTCGATCCCGCCGACACCCCATCCGAGCACGCCGAGGCCGTTGATCATCGTCGTATGCGAATCCGTACCCAGCACCGTGTCCGGATATGCGTCGCCCTGTTTCGAGGCGAACACCACCGGGGCCAGATATTCGAGGTTCACTTGATGAACGATTCCGGTGTCTGGCGGAACCACGCGGAAGTTGTCGAACGCGCCCTGGCCCCAGCGCAAAAACAGGTAGCGCTCCTGGTTGCGCTCGAATTCGAGTCGCGCGTTTGCCGCGAACGCATCCGCGCTGCCGAACGAATCTACCTGCACCGAATGATCGATCACGAGATCGACCGGCTGCAGCGGACTTACCTTGGCGGGATCGCCGCCGAGCCGCTTGATCGCGTCGCGCATCACCGCGAGATCGGCAACCACCGGCACTCCCGTAAAATCCTGCAACAGCACTCGCGCGGGCATGAACGATACCTCGCGCTCTCCACCCCGCCCATTCCACTTGGCCAGCGCTTCGATCTGTCCGATCGTGACGACCAGTCCGTCCTCGCGTCTCAGCAGGTTTTCGATCATCACCTTGATCGAGTACGGCATCCGGGCGAGCGAGAAGCCGTGCTTCTCGAGCGCCTCGAGTTTGAAGATCGTGTAGCTCTTGCCGTTGACCGAAAGCGTCGAGCGAGCGCCGAAACTATTAGTCGCCATTTGTGAAGCCTCGTCCTTTCCGCGCTGCGAAAACCAGACGCCGGGTTCCAGCGCCGGCGTGCCGAGGAATTTAATTCTTTGCCGCTTCCGACGTTCAGAATACCGCGCGACTCCGCCCAATCAACCGGTTTGGCGATCGGCGGGAGCCAGCCGCCATCACCGCGATCTAGCCTGGGCCAACGCCGCGGCGCGATGCGCGCGCGGGTGCGGGGCCATGCAATCCGTCGAAAACCAGCGCGCGTCCGTCGGAATGGAACCGCATCGCGGCCAGCACGCCGACGCGCGACGACTCGAGTGCGGGACGACCGTCGATCGAATCGATCACGACGCGCGGCCGCATGGTCAAAATAGCGGCGACCGCGG
Organism: Binatus sp. (SeqCode); assembly: GCA_041487675.1. Classification (GTDB taxonomy): domain Bacteria; phylum Desulfobacterota; class Binatia; order Binatales; family Binataceae; genus Binatus. Next base: position 418 of record JBGPNU010000055.1, on the reverse strand, counting down.
CACTGAAGTTGTCGTCGTCGACGGCAGCACCGTCGTCGCCGGTGACCATCGCGCGTCCCTGCAAGCCCGCGACTACGCGGCCCGCGCGAATCACGACGACATTGGCGGCCTCACGCGCGATACCGCATCCGGGGATCACCGAGCCATACGGATTTGCGGGATCGATTGCGCTGAGTGCGTATGGCTTCTCGCGCGCCGGAACAAGATTGCGTGCCGAGTGGAGCATCTCGACTGCTTCTGGCAGCGCGTATTGTTCGCCCGAGAGCGATCTCACGAACCATCCGCGGCGAATCGTGCCGCCATATTCGAGACGACGGAGCGCGAATGAGATTTCGCTCCACGATATCGGGGCCGATTCGACGCCGAGCATCTCTCGCGCGAGAATTCCGTGGCGCTCGAGCAGCGCCATCGCAAGATC
>JBGPNU010000054.1:0-13127 GCA_041487675.1 Binatus sp. (SeqCode) | reverse complement strand
CGCGAACGCGAGCGCCGCATCGATAAGCTCTCTCGATCGCGCTTCATCACGAGCGGCGATCCCGGTCAGCTTGGGTGCGAGGTCGCTGGTTACCAGATCGGCGCGGCCGCCCAGTTCGTTCGCGGCGCGCGCCGCGACGGATGCATCGAGAATGTCACCGACGATCGTGATTGCGCCGGCAGGCGGATTCCTGACCGGCGCGAGATCCACGCCGACCACGCGCCCACCTGGGCCAACCGTCCGTGCCAGGATCGCGAGCCATCCGCCGGGCGCGCATCCCAGATCCACGATTTTGGCGGTCTTCGTTACGAGCCGGTTGCGCGCAAGGATTTCCTCAATCTTGAATGCGGCCCGCGACGGCAATCCCATCGCACGCGCCTTGCGATAAAACTTATCGTGCGGTTCGTAAGTCGGCACTGAAAATCACCTGGTCGTCACGCGCTCGCTTTTCCGCACGCGCCGGAGCGGCTATCTTGGGTGAACTCCCGCGCGGCGATTTTCGCAACTCGTGCATCCGATGGTATCCGTGAGACTCGACGATTTGAATCCCGAACAGCGCGCCGCGGTATTGGCTCCCGATGGTCCGATCCTGATCCTGGCCGGCGCGGGCTCGGGCAAGACCCGCGTTTTGACCTACCGTATCGCCCAGCTCCTGGCCGAGCGGAAGGCATCGGCCAGCGAGATGCTCGCGGTCACCTTTACCAACAAGGCGGCGAACGAGATGCGCGAGCGGGTCACCTCGATCGTCGCGGACGGTTCGCGAATTCCGTGGGTCAGCACTTTTCATTCGGCGTGCGCGCGAATCCTGCGCCAGGAAGGGCACGCGCTCGGCTACGACCGCAATTTCACGATCCTCGACGAAGGTGATTCGACGACGACGATTCGCCGCGTGCTCGAAGATGCGGCGCTGGCCGACTCGCCGCCGCCCGAGCTGGTGCGGGCGCGAATCGAGCAGGCCAAGAACGAGGCGGTCTCACCCGAGGCGATGCTCGCAAGCGCCGAGCCCGGACGCGAGACCACGATCGCGCAGTTGTACCGGCTCTACCAGAATCGGCTGATCGCGATGAATGCGATGGACTTCAGCGATCTCCAGCTCCAGACCTACCTGCTCTTCGAGCGCTTCCCCGAAGTGCTCGAGCGATGGCAACCCCGCGCGAAGCATCTGCTGGTCGATGAGTTCCAGGACACCAATCGGGTTCAGTACCTGGTCGTGAAGGCGCTCGCGGCGCGCTCGGGAAATCTGTGCGTGGTCGGCGACGAAGATCAGTCGATCTATCGATGGCGCGGCGCTGACATCCGCAACATCCTTGATTTCGAGCGCGACTACCCGGCCGCGCAAACCTTCAAGCTCGAACAAAATTACCGCTCGACCAAAACTATCCTCGCGGCCGCCGGCGCGGTCATCCGCAACAACACCGAGCGAAAAATAAAGAACCTCTGGACCAAAAACGATTCGGGCGAGCCAGTCACCTACTTTACCGGCGTGACCGAGCGCGACGAGGCGGATTTTATCGCGCTCGAAATTGCGCGCTTGACCGCGTTGGGCGGGATGAAACCCGCCGACGTGGTGATCTTCTACCGCGTCAATGCCCAGTCCCGAGTGATCGAAGAGGCGCTGGTGCGGCGCCGAATCCCCTACTACATCGTCGGCGGCGTGCGCTTTTACGAGCAGCGCGACGTCAAGGATCTGCTCGCCTACTTGCGCGTTATCGCCAATCCAGCCGACGCGCTCAGCCTCGAACGGATGCTCGGCGTACCGCCGCGCGGAATCGGCGCGAAGTCGTTCGAGGCTATAACCGAGGTCGCGGCGCATGAGCAAATCCCGGCGTTCGAGGCGATGGGACGGCTCGAAACGTACTCCAAAGTAGCGCTCCGAATCGCCAAGCAGGCTTCGATGCTGTACGGGTGGATGCGCGATCTGATGGTGCGCGCGCCCGACTTGAGCGTGCGCGCAATCCTGGACGAAGTCGTGGCCCAGAGCGGATTCGGGCCGTATCTCGACACGCTCGCCGACGCGCCCGCGCGCAAGCAGAACCTGGCCGAGATGCTCGCCGCGGCAAACGCTTTCGACGCCGAGCATTCCGGCGGCGGCTTGCTCGAGTTCCTGGAAAGGGTCGCGCTGGTCAGCGATACCGAGCAAATCGATTCGAGCGGTGGACGCGCGGCGCTGATGACACTGCATACGTCCAAGGGCCTCGAGTACCCGGTCGTGTTCATCGCCGGAATGGAGGAAGGCTTGTTTCCGCATAGCCGTTCCGCCGATATCGACGCGGAAGTCGAGGAAGAGCGGCGGCTCTGCTACGTCGGGATGACCCGCGCGCGCCAATTGCTCTACCTGACCAACACGCGCTCGCGCGAACTTTACGGCCTGCGCCAGGAGTCACGCCAGTCGCGATTTCTGCGCGAGGTCGATTCCACGCTGATTCGCCGGATCGCACCTGAGCGCAATTCTTCGCCGGTACGCCCGTTGTCGCGTGAGCCGTACGTCGATTTCACCGACAGTCAGTTGCCCGACGACGAACCACCAAGCGGCGGCGACGGTCTCGGCATCGGCGCGCGAGTGATTCATCCGATCTTCGGCCGCGGCATCATTCGGAAACGCGAGGGACGCGGCGACGGCGCGAAGGCGTGGGTTAATTTCGAGCGCGGCGGAATCAAACAGTTGGTGCTGAAGTTTGCGAACCTGCGGTTGCTTGAGGACTGAACGCGCCGGTATGATCCGAGGTCATGGGTCGCCTGAATTTACGCAGAAGTTCATGCCTCAACGGTTCATGAAGCGCTTCATCGATATCGCGATTCGAATTGTTCCCGCCCTGATGCTCGCGGCGTTGATCGCGATTCCAGCGGCGCACGCCGCGTGGAGCGAGGACGAGTTCGAGCATCGTCCGCTCTACGCCTACCCGCTGCCGCACGGCAAGGACCACATCATCGGCAACCTCATCACCTACCAGGTCCAGAAAGGCGACACCCTGCTCGACGTTGGGCGATGGTTCGGAGTGACGGCCAAGGAAATTTCCAACGCCAACGGCGGCATCGACTGGTGGGCACCGCCGGCGGGTAAGCAAATCGTTCTGCCCGACGAGCATATCCTGCCCGAAACCCCGCACGTCGGAATCGTGCTGAACATCCCCGAGATGCGGCTGTACTATTATTTTCCGTCGCCGACCGGCCCGATTCATCGCAAGGGCAAAGAGACGCCCGCAAAGGGCAAAGTGACTCCCGCAAAGTTTGTGACTGGAAAGAAGCACGCCGGCGCGGCCGGGCCATCGGTGGTGTACACGTTTCCGGTCGGCCTCGGACGCTTCGACTGGAAGACACCGATTGGAGATTTCACCGTGCGCGGCAAAACCCGCAATCCAACCTGGGTGGTCCCGCAGGACATCTACGAAGAGCATCTCGAACGCGACGGAGAGGCCGAGCACGTGGTTTCCGGTGACGATCCCGACAATCCGCTCGGGCATTATCGAATCGAGCTGACGCTGCCACAGTACGCGTTGCATGGAACCAACGTGCCGTGGGGCGTCGGGATGGAAGTCAGCCACGGATGCATCCGGCTGTATCCGGAAGACATCGAGCGGCTCTTCAACAAGGTGAAAATCGGCACTCCGGGGATGTTCGTGTATCAGCCGGTCAAGTTCGGATGGCGCGGCGACTCGCTCTATGTCGAGGTCCACGAGGATCTCTACGGCCGTTACGCCGGACTCTGGGCCTACGCGCAAAAGGAAGCCGAGCGTCTCGGGATTCAGGATCAGATCGATATGCGGAAGCTCGAGAAGGCGGTCGAACAGAAGGCCGGAGTGCCGACCTACGTGATGCCCGGGCCGGCGCCCGGCAGCGCGGGCTAACGCGCGTGCGGCTCGCCCGATCGCTCGGGCGCGCGGCGCTTTTTTAGCAGATAAAAATAGCGATGGCCGAGGCCGAATGGTCCCGGCGCCTCGAGCCGCCGCACGATCTGCGCGCCCGCGATCGCGTCGCTCGCGATCGTATATTCATCCATCTTCGGCGAAGTGATCATCGGGATCCCCGCTTCAAGTTTCATCGTCTCGATGCCGTGCTTGGGATACCGGTAGAGATCCTCGCCGTTCAGCGAGTAACCGGCGTCGATCGCTGAGCGCGGAACCCCCGCGTGCTCGAGAGCGTTTCGCGCCGCGAGGATCACGCCGAGCCCGCGCTGATACGAATAGGTACCGCCGAGCGACATCAGGCCCATCGCGAGCGTCATCGCGAATCCCGCGCACTTGACCAGCCTGGTTCTCGGGAGCGGGGCGAGCGCAAGCACGATCGCTCCAGCCGGGACCAGCACCAGGTAGTAGCGATCGTTGTAGAACCAGAGCGGAATCGTCGCAGCCCAATAGACCATCGACCCGATCACTATCGCCGCGGCCGCGCGCCGCATCCGCATGAAAATCTCCGCGAACGCGACCATCAATCCCGCCGCACCCAGGCTGCCGAGCACGATAAAAACGTATTGCCAGTCGCTCTCCCAGAAAAACCGGTTCGACAAACCGCGAAGAAGCAGCGCGTTGCGCGATCCGCCGAAGCAACTGTACTCGGGCGTCATCGGGATGGAATGGTCCATCCAGATCAGCAATAGCGCCGATCCGAATATCGCGCCGCCTACCACTGCCACCCTGCGCCAGCGACGCGTCGCGAGCTGCAAAAGCGCGAGCGGCGCGAGCACCGTTCCAAGGTACAGCGCCGGTCCGAGCACTCCCGCGCGCAGATAGCCGACGAGCGGCACCCAGAAGATATAGGCGAGCTGATCTTCGTCGAGCTGCAAGGACCATGGTTTCGGCCTCAACACCGTGAGCCAGATCCAGATAAGCGCGCAGACCGCCAGGGCAACTGCAAACGGCGCGAGCATCGGGAGCAGCCGCGCACGATCGATTCGATCCGTACCTGCGATTCGACGCGTCCGTCGGAGGCCGCCATCGTAGATCAGAATCGCACCCGTGCATCCCACGATCGTCATCGCACCGAACGGACGGATCATGAAGGCGATCACCGCAAGCGCAGCCGCGAGCCAGAGCCACAATTGGGCGCGCGGGCCGCCCGCTTTGGCGAATCCGAGATGCGTCCCGACTATCAGCGCGAGGAACGGAATCTCGGTCATGAACGAGAAACTCAGAAACGTGAAGCATGGGTTGCATACCAGCAGCCCGGTCGCCGCGAGCGCTTGCCATCGGCGCGCACCGCATTTGCGCGCCAGCGCATGGAACATCACGCCGCACGCAATCGCCACCAGCACCGTCGAGATTTCCAGCGACACCGCATTCGCGCCGAACGCGCGTCCCCACGCGGCGCCGTAGATTACTTGCGCTATCGGCATCGCTTGCGTGTAGCCGGCAAATCTAATCTCGCCGGTGCGCAGAAAGCGCCGCACTGCCGATGCGTAAAGCCAGCTATCGGCGACCGGCGCGTCGGTCAGCGGATGCAGTATCGCGAGCGCGAACACGTACCATCCGACTACCACCGCCGCTGCGGCCCATCCTGCACGCCTCATCTCAAGTCCTCATCTCCAGTCACTTGCCTTGCCCCGGTTTTGAGCTATCCCATATACTCCGAAATCAACTCAACAAACGGGACTCCGCTGATTTCAACCGAATCACACACGATGCGACAAGTAGCATTTCATCGCCCTTCGATAGGACCCGAGGAAGAGCGCGAGGTTCTCGAGGCGCTGCGCTCGGGATGGATCACGACCGGTCCCAAGGCCAAACGTTTCGAGAAGGAATTCGCCGAATACGTGGGCGCCAAACATGCGCTCGCGCTATCGCACTGCACCGGCGCGCTTCATCTGGCGCTGTGGGCGCTTGGCATCGGTCCCGGCGACGAAGTTATCACCACTCCGTTCACATTCACCGCGACCGCGGAGATTCTCGGCTACCTGGGAGCGCGGCCGGTGTTCGTCGATGTCGATCCGGGCACCTTCAACATCAACCCGGCCCGTATCGAGGAAGCGCTCGAAAACGGCGCGAACAAGAGGGTCCGCGCGCTCCTGCCGGTGCATTTCGCGGGTCAGACTTGCGACATGGATCGGATCCTCAAGATAGCGCGCGACTACAACCTGAAAGTCGTCGAAGACGCCGCGCACGCGGCCGGCGCCGCGCGCCACATGGATGGACGCGGGATGGCCAAAGTAGGCACCATCGGCGATATCACGTGTTTCAGTTTCTACGCGACCAAGAACTTCACCAGCGCGGAAGGCGGGATGATCACCACCGCCGATGACGCGCTCGCGGAAAAGATCGCCGTCGCGAGCCTGCACGGGATGAACAAGGACGCGTGGAAGCGCTACGACAAGAGCGGCTCCTGGTTCTACGAAATTCACGACATGGGTTTCAAGTACAACCTGTCCGACGTGCACGCCGCGATCGGACTCGCGCAACTTAAGCGTGCCGACGACTTCATGCGCCGGCGCGGCGAGATCGCGCGCGCCTACAACGAGGCCTTTCGCGCCGACGAATGCATTCAGGCTGCGTACTCGGAACCGGGCATCGAGCACGCCTGGCATCTATACGTGCTCCGGCTCCGCCCCGAGCGTCTGAGGCTCGGCCGCAACCAGTTCGTCGAAATGCTGCGCGAACGCGGCGTAGGGTGCTCTGTCCACTGCATCCCGCTCCACACGATGCACTACTATCAGCGCAACTACGGCTATCGCGACGGCGATTTTCCGGTCGCCGAAGATATTTTCAGCCGTTGCCTGTCGCTGCCCATCTACGCCGCGATGACCGACGACGACGTTAACTACGTAATCGAAACCGTGCTTGCGATCGCGCGCGAGAACCGCCGCTGACCGCGCGGCGATTCCAGGAGAACAACTGTGCGTGCACTGGTAACTGGCGGCGCCGGATTTCTCGGCTCACATCTATGCGAGCGGCTGCTCCGCGACGGCGCCGAGGTCATCTGCCTCGACAACTTCTTCAGCGGCAAGCGCGCCAACATCGCCCATCTGGCCCACAATCCAAATTTCGAATTTATCCGCCACGATGTCGTCGAGCCGATTCTGCTCGAGGTCGATCGCATCTTCCATCTCGCCTGTCCCGCGTCGCCGGTGCATTACCAGTACAATCCCGTCAAAACGATCAAGACCAGCGTGATGGGCACCATCAATATGCTCGGACTCGCCAAGCGTGTGCGCGCGCGGATTCTGCTCACCTCGACCAGCGAAGTGTACGGCGACCCCGCAGAGCATCCGCAAACCGAATCCTACTGGGGCAACGTCAATCCGATCGGCGTGCGATCGTGTTACGACGAGGGCAAGCGCGTCGCCGAATGCCTGATGATGGACTATCACCGGCAGAACAACGTCGATACCCGCATCGTGCGCATCTTCAACACCTACGGTCCGCGCATGGCGATCAACGACGGGCGCGTCGTGTCTAACTTCTGCGTGGCTGCGCTGCGCGGCGAAGACCTCGAGATTTATGGCGACGGCAAGCAGACCCGATCGTTCGCTTACGTGGACGATATCATCGACGCGATCGTGCGCATGATGAACCAGGACAGTCACATCGGCCCGGTTAACATCGGCAATCCCGACGAATTCACAATCGCCGAGCTGGCCCGGCTCACCATCGAACTTTCCGGCAGCGAGTCAAGAGTGATCGTCAGACCGCCGCGCCCCGACGATCCGGTGCGCCGCAAGCCGAACATCGATCTCGCACGTAAGCTGCTCGGCTGGGAGCCAAAGACTCCGCTTCGATCCGGGCTCGAGAAAACAATTCAGCACTTCCGGGAAGTGCTCGGTCTCGGCCAGGTGTAGCGATCGCCGACTCGCCGAGCGCGCTTCGACTATTGCGATAGAGAGCGGCGGGCGCAAAGATTAGCGGTCAGTGGCGCTTCCGAATCGGATCGTCTCGCGATGGATCCAATCAAACGACTGGCCGCGGCATCGATTGTGCTCGCGTGCGCGATTGCGATCGCGTCATGCGCCGCAACGCCGCCCCCGCCTGCTGCGCCTGCGCCCTTCGTGTACGTGCCGCCTTCCGATCTACCGCCGCCTGACGAGTGGAATCTTTTCCCCGATCCCACCAGCGGCCAGGTGGACGTCTATCACAAGGGCGAATATGTCGGCGCCGTCACCGGCAATGAGCCCGAGGGCGAGGATCCGCCGATCCCGCATCCGGTTGTGCCCGGGAATTGATCCTGCGCGCCGCGCTCACTCCTTCAAAAGGTTGCGCGCTATGACGACCCGCTGGATCTGCGACGTGCCTTCATAGATTTGCAGCAACTTCGCGTCGCGCATTAGCTTCTCAACCGGGTAGTCCTTCATGTATCCATAGCCGCCGAAAATCTGCACCGCGTCGGTGGTGATCCGCATCGTCGCGTCGGCGCTGAATGCCTTCGCGTAGCTCGATATCGCATTCGGACTCTCGCCGCGATCGACCAGCCACGCCGCCTTGTAGGTCAGCAGACGCATCGCCTCGATCTCGATCGCCATGTCCGCCATCATGAACTGAATCGCCTGGAAGTTAGCAATCGGCTGCCCGAACGCGCTCCGCTGCTTCGAGTACTTGAGGCATTCGTCGAGCGCGCGCTGCGAGATTCCAATCGCGATCGCGCCAATCTCAGGCCGGCTGTGATCGAAGGTCTCCATCGCGTACTTGAATCCCTCGCCCTCGCGCCCGACCAGCGCGCTCGCCGGAATCCGCACGTCCTCGTAAAAAATCTCGCCGGTGTCGGCCGCACGCTGCCCGAGCTTGCCGTGCATCCGGTTGCGCGTGATTCCCGGGAGCTTCGACGGGAAGACAAAACACGAGATGCCCTTGTGCTTGAGGCGCTTGTCCGAGGTCGCAAACGTGACGTACCAATCCGCGCGCGAGCCGTTCGAAATGAAATGCTTGGCGCCGTTCAGGATGAACTCGTCGCCCTCGCGCCGATACGCGGTGCTCATCGCAGCGACGTCCGAGCCAGCGCCCGGCTCGGTTATCGCGAACGCGCAGAAGGTCAGCTTCTTAACCAGTTGCCCCAGGTAGGTTTTCTTTTGATCGTCGGTGCCCGCGATCAGAACCGGCAGCGTTGCGAGGTCGTTGGCGCCGATCGCGTTCGAGATTCCCGCGCATCCGTAGTTCAGCTCCTCGACGATCAGGCTGGTGTCGAGCACCCCGAGTCCCGGCCCGCCGAGTTCCTTCGGCACGCCGAAATTCATCAGGCCCGCCGCGAACGCTTTCTCGCACACGTCCTCCGGAAATATTTCCTTCTCGTCGTACTCGCGTGCCCGCGGGATTATTTCCTGTGCGGTAAACTTTTTCGCGAGCGCCTTGAGTTCGCGCTGTTCCTCGGTCAATTCAAAACCAAGCATCGTATGATTCTCCACGATCGCGGCTGTGATCGATCATCGCGCCGCCGCAATTGGTGTTAACCGACCGCGCGCCGGATGGAAAGAGCCGCATCTCCACTGGTCGATTCGCCTTGAAAAATCGCTCGCGTGCGGATACGACGGTAGTTGAATTTGATCGTTCAAGGAGACCACGATGCCGATTACAGTGATTGCGAAACTTAAAGTAAAGCCCGGCAGCGAAGCCGCGTTCGAAGCCGCTGGAAAGGAAATGATCGCGACGGTGAAAACGTCCGAACCCGGCACCCTCACCTATATCCTGCACAAGAATGTGAAGGACCCGACCGAGTTTACCTACTACGAGGTTTACCAGGATCAGGCGGCGCTCGATTCTCACGGCAAGACCGAGCACATGAAGGCATTTGGCGGAAAGATCGGCGCGCTGCTCGCCGGACGGCCGGAGATCGCGGTGCTGGCCGAAGTCGCGCACAAGTAACGATTTACCTCGCCCGTTATTTCACGGGAGAGGAAACCGAGCGTAGCGAGGTAGGTGAGGGTGCAGCGTTTTGAGCACCGGAGGACGGCGCAGTCACGGCCGTCCCCGCATTCGGCGCATATTTTAGTACTTCAAGTAATCGTTTAAGTTTGATGTCTTCCACTCTTGCGATCTCCACTCTTGCGATCCTGGGCGGCGAACCGATTCGTACGCGCCCCTTCTCCCAGTGGCCGGTCTTCGATCCGCGCGAGCGCGAGCAACTCGAAGACGTTCTCACTTCCGCCAGTTGGGGCGGCTTTCCGTCTCCGGGTCGCAAGGCTGCTGAGTTCTCCGCCGCATTCGCCGCTTATCACGACGCGCGCTTCGCGATTCCGACCACCTCCGGCACCAGCGCACTTGAAGTCGCGCTCCGAGCGCTCGGCATCGGACCCGGCGATGAAGTAATCGTCCCCGCAATCACGTTCGCCGCCACCCCGTATGCGGCCGTCGCGTGCATGGCGCGCCCCATCTTCGCCGACGTGAGCCCCGTCACCGCATGTATCGACCCGGTCTCGGTCGAGCGGCTCATCACGCGGCGCACCAAGGCGATCATCCCGGTGCATTACGGCGCATCGCTTGCCGATCTCGACGCCCTCATGGAACTCTCGCGCGCGCATTCGATCCCACTAGTCGAAGATTGCGCGCACGTGCCCGGCGCCCAATGGCGGGGGCGCGGAGTCGGAACCCACGGCGCGCTGGGATGCTTCAGCTTTCAGAGCAGCAAGCCGATGACCGCCGGCGAAGGCGGAATGATCGTCATCAATGACCCCGAGCTCGAGCAGCGATGCCAGTCGCTCGTCAACTGCGGGCGGCGCCGCCCCGGCGACACTTTCGAAGACCCGCTGATGGGCGCGAACTACCGGATGACGGAATGGCAATGCGCAATTCTGCTCGCGCAACTGGCGCGTCTGCCCGAACAGATCGAGCACAAGAGCCAAAGCGCCGCGCGGTTGCGCCAGGGACTCGGCTCGATCAACGGGCTGCGTCCGATTGCTCGCGATCCTCGCGTCACTCGCGAAACGATCTACGCGTTCATTTTTCTCGTCGATGAAGCCGCGCTTGGCGTGTCGCGCAATCGGTTCGTCCGCGCGATGCGCGCGGAGGGAATCCCGTGTGGCGTCGGCAATGAGCCCGTCTATCGGTCCGCACTGTTCCCGCTTGAATCCAGCGAGTACCGCAAAGCGTGCGAACTCGCGGGCGCTTCCGGCAACCAAGCGACTACCATTGACTGCGGAGTCGCAGAGCGGCTCTTCGCGCATGAGATGGTCGCGATACCGCATGAATGCCTTCTCGGCGACGATCGCGACTTGGACGATATGGTCGCCGCAGCCGGCAAAGTCGCTTCCAGAGCCGCCGAACTCAGTCGAGCCACACTCGATCGCACCGGCTAGGATTACACCATGGGAGAATTGCTCGCCGGTGCGGCAAGAGTGAAGCTGGACCCGCCGCTCGGTCTCGCGATGGCCGGGTACGGCAATCGAGTCGGCCGCGCGACCGGTGTGCACGACGATCTCGCGGCGCAAGCGTTGGTGCTGAGCGACGGCGCCGGCAAGGTCGCGATCGCCGGCGTCGACGTTCTCGCGCTTGGCCAGCGCATTGCCGATGACGTCCGTGAGCGTGTCGCCGCGAAGTCGGACATTGCTGCCGATGCGATCATGGTTTGCGCAACGCACACACATTCCGGGCCGGCCTTCAACATCTTCGCGACTCCGCGCCCCGACGCGAAACCAGCCGATGGCCGCAGCATCGAATGGGAATGCACACTGCCCGGAAAAATCGCCAGCGCGATAATTCGCGCCAACGAAAGACTCGAACCCGCGTCGCTGCGCGCTGCCGACGCGCGCTTCACTCTCGGAACCAATCGCCGCTTGATGCGTCCGGGCGGACAGATTCAGCTCGCCGCGAACTATCGGGGAGTGGCTGACGGCGAGGCTGAAGTCCTCGGCGTATTCAACCGCAGTTCAGCGCCGATTGCGTTCGTCTTCAACTATCCATGCCATGGCGTCGTGCTGTGCGAGGATAACCTGCTTTACACTCGCGATTGGCCGGGTTTTGCGATGGACGAGCTCGAGCGCGCGGCCTGTTCCAGCGGCGGCAAACCCGCAATCTCAATCTTTCTGCAAGGTGCTACCGGCAACATCGATCCACGCAGCCGCGGCAGTTTCGCCGTCGCCGAAGATAGCGGACGCGCGATGGGCCATGCCGCGTTCGAGGCGATTAGTCATGCGGCTTCGCTCACCGACGCTCGCATCGTGGCCCGCAGGCTCCCACTAAAGCTCAAGCTCAAGCCCCTCGACGTCGCACTCGCGAGCGCCCGCGACTCTGCCGCTCAGACCGAGGCTTCGCTGAACAACCATCGCGGCGGTGACGGCTATCAGTTGAAGCGCCTGCGCGATCATCATGCGCAATCTCTCTCCGCGCTCGCCGCTCTCGAGTGGCTCGAAGAGCAAAACCGTCGCGATCGGCGCGTCGATATGGCGCGTCGCGAGCTTTCGACATCGCTGACGATCGTCACTATCGGCAACCTAGCCCTGGTCGGAGTCCCGGGCGAGCTATTTGTCGAGCTCGGTCTCGCGCTCAAGAACAATCCGCACTTCGTTCACATCTTTGTGGTCGGCTACTGCAACGATCTGATCGGGTACATCCCGACTCGCGCGGCGTATGACGAAGGTGGTTACGAAGTTGATACTGCGCGAATCGCAGCGGGCAGTGGTGAGGCGATCGTGGCGGCTGCGCTATCGACGCTCGAGGAAATGCGGACGTCAGCCTCGAATCCGAAGAATTGATTGCCGATGCGTCGAGTTGACCATCGTGAAGTCGTCGCGATGCTCTCGGCGGGCGCGCAAATCATCGACGTGCTCCCCGCGCAAGAGTACAACGGCGCGCATATCAAGGGCGCGGTTCACATTCCGCTGCGGCGAATTCTCACCGACGCGCCGACTTCGCTCGATCGTTCGCGCCGGGTCGTTGTCTACTGCCGCGATTCGCTCTGAGACCTGAGCGCGCGGGCTGCGGCGCAGCTCGAAATGCTCGGATTCGCAGACCTGATGCACTACTTTCGCGGCAAGGCGGATTGGATCGTCCGCGGACTCCCGACCGAGCCCGCAGCGCCGCTGTCAGAGCGGATGCGCGCGCTTCCCTTCTTCATCAACAATCTTTCGCCAGGCATCCGTTCGGCGTGGATTCGCTACTCGGATCGAACCACCGTGCGCGAGTCGATGCGCGACGACCTTGCCCGCATCTATCCCGACGATGCGCTCCCGGCCGCGCCCGCGGACTCGCCGACGCCGCGAGCGGTAGTGCTGAATTCTG
>JBGPNU010000053.1:0-13239 GCA_041487675.1 Binatus sp. (SeqCode) | reverse complement strand
GATTACCTCGAGCCGACCACTTCTTACCTGTCCGTGATCGAAATTGGCTTGTACGAAGCCACCGTCGCCCTCTATCGCCGGCTGATCGAAAAAGGCGTCGGCCCCCGCTCGCCCGAATGGAAAATTGAAATCGACGCCGAGATCGTGCGGCAGCGCGAAAAGATCGCGCCGCGCCTGTTCCCGAAGATTCCCGAGCGTCCGTACCTTTGTTTTTACCCGATGGACAAGAAACGCGTCGGCGCGGACAACTGGTATCGCCTCCCGATCGCCCAGCGCCAGCGCCTGATGCACGATCATGGGATGGTCGGGCGGCGCTTCGCCGGCGAGGTGACTCAGATCATCTCGGGCTCGATAGGCTTCGACGACTGGGAATGGGGCGTCGATTTGTTCGCCGACGATCCGCTCGTGTTCAAAAAGCTCGTTTACGAAATGCGCTTCGACGAGGCCAGCGCATCGTACGCGAAATTCGGCCCGTTTTATGTCGGGATCCGTCTCGCGGCCGGCGACTTGGGCAGGCTCTTTCAAGGAGACACGAAATGATTACGCAGGGCGACGACTATCCGATTCATCAGACCCCGGAGCCGGTTCAGCAGGTCTTCACCAGCGACCGCAATTTTTACGATCGATTTTTCTTCAACGGTTATTTCCGCGAGGGCGAGCCGTACTTCGCCGCCGGGATGGGAATTTATCCGAACCTCGGAATCATCGATTGTGCATTCAGCGTGATTGCCGGCGGCGTGCAGCATTGCGTACGCGCGTCACGAGTGCTCGGCGCCGATCGTCTCGATACTCGCGTCGGCCCGATTGCGATCGAGGTGATCCGGCCGATGCGAACGTTGCGCGTGCGCGTCAATCATGAAGCCGTGAAAGCCGACCTCGTGTTCGAGGCGCGCGCGCCCGTACTCGAGGAGCCGCGCTTCACCCGCCGCGCCGGCCCGCGGCTCACGATGGACCTGACCCGCTTCACCCAGCATGGCGGTTACAGTGGCAGCCTGACTGTGGCCGGCAAGACCTACGACGCGAATCCGGCCCGGGTCTGGGGTTCGCGCGATCGCTCCTGGGGCGTGCGCAGCGTCGGTCCGCAGGATCCCGCGGGCGCGCCGGCGGCGGCGATGCCACAGTTTTTCTGGCTGTGGTCGCCGAGCAATTTCGAGGACACCTGCACGCATTTCGATGTGAACGAAAATTCCGACGGGTCGCGCTGGCACGAATTCGGCGCGGTGACGCGGGCAGATCCGAACGCGGCACTCGACTTATCAACCGCCGTCAACTGGAAGGTCGATTACGCTCCGGGGACCCGACACGCGAAAAGCGCCGAAATCATCCTGCATAGTCCGGGCGCGGGCGAGAGCCGCGTCGAACTGAAGACCCTTTACAACTTCTATATGCAGGGGATCGGATACGGGCATCCGAAATGGGGTCACGGGATGTACGTAGGCCCCGACGCGGCAACCTACGAATCCTTCAAGACTGCGGAAGTCAACGAGCGCGAGATGGTCAATCAGCATATCCAGGCAGTGTGCAAAGCGAAGCTCGGCTCGCGCGAAGGGCTGGGAATTCTGGAGATGGCGATTTTCGGGCCGCACCAATCGAGCGGCTTCAAGGAATTTCTCGACATGCATCCTTGAGGATGCGGGTCTCAGCTTCCGTTCTTGAATTTTCCGAGCACGCGGGCGACGAAGCCGCCGCTCTTTTTCTCTGGGACGGGCGGCAGTTCCCGGCCTTCTTTGAGCGCCGCGAAAATCTGTTCGACTTCGTCGTCAATCGGGAACCGTCCGGTGCTGGATTTTGAGAAGATCACGCGGCCATCAACGATCACGTCGAACTGACCTGACTTGCCGGCCTTGATTTCTGCGTTTTCACCGAATCTGGAATTGAGTGATGCGGCCAGACTGGCCGCGCGCGGTTTGTAGCCTCAAGCAGCGCAGTAGAGAATTTCTGTTGCCATAACAAAAGCCTACTCGCCGCCGCCGCGCCGCTCAAACAGGAGATGCCGCGCGAACTACTTTCCGTTCGGCAGATCGACGAAGACCGCCGCGGCTACCACCGACGACCACAGCCCGTCGCGGTCGCCGATCGCCGACTGCGTGACGTTGCGAGTGGTGACAATCTCGTCCGACACGCGCCAGAGATCTTTGCGCTCGTCGTAACTCAAGTTCGGATCGAAATCGACACCCAGGATCGTCGCGAGCATCATCGCCGCCAGATCCTCGGCATAGTCGCCCGCCTTCTGATCGGTCTCGCCCATGCTGTGATGCTCGGAAAGATAGCCGTACTGCGCGCGATCGGAGGGAACCGCGACGCCGACCGACGACGCGATCAGCCGATGCGGTTCGTTGGTCGCGTTATCGCTCATGACGGCGAACACGATCTGCCCCGGCGACAGGTACTTTATACCCTCCTGCTGACTGAGCAGCCTGCAGCCCGGCGGAAAGATCGATTTGACGCGCACCAGGTTGAACTCGGCGATGCCCGCGGAACGCAGCGCCAATTCGAACGAGGTGAGCTTCTCGCGATGTTTGCCAACGCCCTTGGTCAGGAAAGCGCCCTTCGGAACCGGCCCCATTTATTTGTTTCTCCAACAACCCCGGCGTCGCCGCGGTGTCCAGCACCCTGTTTCAATTGACGTGCGAGGCCCGCCTGAATGCCCCGGCGCCGCGCGTACGATTCGTGTCCCTTTCTTATATCAATCGCTTTTATTTCAATCGATCCTATTTTTATTTCAATCGATCCTGCGGACGCGATGCTACAGAGTGTTCACCGGCTTGTATTCGCCAAACACCTTGCGCATCGCGTCCGAGATCTCTCCAAGAGTGCACCATCGGCGCACCGCGTCGATTATCGGCGGCATCAGATTCTGTCCGTCGTTGGCCGCGCTCTCTACGCTCCCCAGCGCCTTCTTTGCCGCCTCGGCATTCCGCTCGGCGCGCACCCGCGCAACGCTTAACTTCTGTTTCTGCTCGAGCTCCGGCTTCACTCTCAGAATTTCGCCCGGTGGCGCTCCACCTTCGGTAAATTGATTCACTCCTACGATAATTCGCTGCCTGGTTTCAATCTCGCGCTGGTAAATAAACGCGGCGTTCTGAATTTCGCGTTGCATGTAGCCGCGTTCGATCGCGGCCACCGCGCCGCCAAAGTCGTCGATTTTCGACAGGTACTCGACGGCCTTTTTCTCGAGCTCCGTGGTCAGGCTCTCGACGTAATATGAGCCGCCGATCGGATCGACCGTGTCGGCCACGCCGGTCTCATTCGCGATCAACTGCTGCGTACGCAACGCGAGCAGCACCGATGATTCCGTCGGCAGCGCAAGCGCCTCGTCTTTGGAGTTGGTGTGCAACGACTGCGCGCCGCCGAGCACCGCGGCCAACGCCTGCATGGTCACGCGCACGACGTTGTTGTCAACCTGCTGCGCGGTCAGCGTCGAGCCGGCAGTCTGCGCATGGAACCGCATCATCAGCGAGCGTTCGTCTTTGGCGCCGAAGCGTACTTTCATTATTTTAGCCCATAGACGGCGCGCCGCGCGGAACTTCGCGATTTCCTCGAAAAAGTTGTTGTGCACGTTGAAGAAGAACGACAGCCGGCTCGCGAACGCATCGACCTCCAGGCCCGCCTTGATCGCGGCGTCCACATACGCGATTCCATCCGCGATCGTGAACGCGAGTTCCTGCGCGGCGGTCGAGCCCGCCTCCCTGATGTGGTAGCCGGAGATCGATATCGTGTTCCAGTTCGGCACTTCCTTCGACGCGAAACTGAAAATGTCGGTGATGATCCGCATCGAGCCGCGCGGCGGGTAGATATACGTGCCGCGCGCCACGTACTCCTTCAGGACGTCGTTCTGGATCGTGCCGTTGAGCCGGTTCCAGGTGACGCCGCGCCGCTCGGCCGCGACCAGGTACAGCGCAAGCAGGATCGACGCGGTCGCGTTGATCGTCATCGAGGTCGAAATCTTGTCGAGCGGAAGCTCTGCGAGCAGCGTCTCCATGTCGGCGAGCGAGCATATCGGCACGCCGACGCGTCCGACTTCACCATCGGCGAGCGGATGGTCCGAATCGCGGCCCATCTGCGTCGGCAGGTCGAAGGCAACCGAGAGTCCGGTCTGACCCTGCTCGAACAGGTAACGGTAACGGCGGTTGGATTCCTCGGCGCTGCCGAATCCCGCGTACTGGCGCATCGTCCACAGCCGTCCGCGATACATCGTGGGCTGCACGCCGCGCGTGAACGGGTACTCGCCGGGAAAGCCGACGTCGTTCAGGAAGTCGAAGCCGCTTAAATCGTCCGGATCGTAAGCGCGCTTGATCTCGATTCCCGAGGTCGTGACGAAATTCTTCTTGCGCTCAGGAAGTTTGCGTTCCTGCCAGTTCTTTCGGGCGGACGCGATTTTGCGATCATCTTCAGGCATCGTAAGTTGCCTCGGCTACTCGATTACAATCATCAGTTCGCCCTTCTCGACAGTCTGGCCCGCAACCACTCTCACTTCCACCACCTTGCCGGCTTTGGGCGATTTGAGTTCATTTTCCATCTTCATCGCTTCGACGACGACGATCCCCTGGCCACTTTTGACTTCGTCGCCCGGCGCGACCAGCACGTTCACGACGCGCCCCGGCATCGCGGATTTTATTTCCACGCGCCCGCTGACCTCGCGACGCTTGGCCCCGCCGCGCGCCAGCCGCCGGGCCGAATCGACAACGGTGAGCCGCTTCGAGCCGGTCCGCGACGCGACCACGGTTTCCTCGCCGTCGCGCACCACGTCGAAATCGAACGAATGGTTATCGACGATCACCGAAAACGAGACCGGACCTACCTTGCGCAGATCGGCTTCGAAGCGATGCGTCCCGAAACGAATCGAGAACGAGTTTGCGCTCAACTCTTCGATTTCTATTTCGTGTTCCGCACCTTCGAGGGTCGCGACGTACCGCATGGTTGCGTGCCTATCTTCGAAGCATGTCGAGCCGGCCCAGTGTCCGCCATGCCGACGCCCGCGATGAGGCCGACGGTTGCGCTATGGCGGCATTCGCGTGATTGGTGTTTTTCTGAGCGGCGATCGCCGCGAGAAAAATCGCGGCAAGCTCCGCACCGTGCGGCGCCGCGCCATTGGCATTTGCGGAACCATCGGCGGAATCATTGGGATGATATTCGCGATCGATAAAGTAAGTGTCGAAATCACCGCTGCGAAACTTCGGATGAGTGATGAGCCAGCGGTGGAAGTCGAGATTGGTCCGCAGCTCGCCTGAAATTACGAATTCGCCGAGCGCGCGCCGCATCCTGTCGATCGCCTGCTCGCGATCGGCGCCCCACACCACAAGCTTCGAGATCATCGGATCGTAAAAGACCGGCACTTCCGCGCCTTCATAAACGCCAGCATCGTTGCGGACGCCGGGACCACTCGGAAATCGGATCGTCTCGATTTTTCCCGGCGCCGGCGCGAATCCGGCTGATGGGTCTTCGGCATAGATACGGCACTCGATCGCCCATCCGCGCTGCGCGAGGTCCTTCTGCTTGAAGGGCAACTTCGCGCCCGCGGCAATTTCGATTTGGCTGCGCACGAGATCGACGCCGGTCACCAGCTCGGTTACCGGATGCTCGACCTGGATTCGCGTATTCATTTCCAGGAAGTAGAAGTTGCGGTCAGCGTCGACCAGGAATTCTATGGTCCCGGCGCTGACGTAGTTGACTGCTTTCGCGGCGCGCACCGCGACCTCGCCCATCTCGGCGCGCATCTTTGCGGTGATAAACGGCGACGGCGATTCCTCGACGACCTTCTGATGGCGGCGCTGAATCGAGCACTCGCGCTCGAAGACGTGAACGGTGTTGCCATGCGAATCGGCGAGCACTTGCACTTCTATATGACGCGGTTGCTTCAGAAATTTCTCGACATAGAAGCGGCCGTCGCCGAATGACGATTTGGCCTCGCTCGCAACAGTGCGCACCACCGACGCGAGATCCTTATCGCTCTCGACGAAGCGCAGTCCCTTGCCGCCCCCGCCCGCCGCGGCCTTGACCATGATCGGAAATCCAATCTTTCGCGCGATCGCGGCTACTTGCGCCGCGGTCTCGAGCGTTCCCGGCGAGCCCGGCACGACCGGAACACCCGCCGCGGACATGATCTTGCGCGCCTCAACCTTATCGCCCATTCGCTCGATTGCTTCAGGCGGAGGGCCGATCCACGTGAGGCCTGCGTCCTGTACGGCGCGCGCGAAACTGGCGCGCTCGGAAAAGAAACCGTAGCCGGGATGTAACGCGTCGGCGCCGGCATGCCTGGCGGCCTCGAGGATTTTCGCGGTGTTTAAATAACTCTCCGCGGCCGGCGCCGGGCCAACCGGGTAAGCATGATCGGCCTCGCGCACGTGCAACGCCGCGCGGTCGGCGTCCGAATACACGGCCACCGATTCGATTCCCAACTCGCGGCAGGCGCGGATGATCCGCACCGCGATCTCTCCGCGGTTGGCGATAAGGACCCGCTTGAACATCAATCTTCCTTGGCTCGCCCGGCCGGACTCCGAACCGGGACGGTCGTTACCCAAGAATTTATACTGAATCCGGGCGAAGCGAGCTAATCGCGCTTGCAGCCCCTACTCCGCCTAAAGTGGAATATTGCCGTGCTTGCGCGGCGGATTCTTATCGCGCTTGTTTTCGAGCGCTTTAAGCGCGGCGATCAGCTTGGGACGCGTATCGCGCGGCATGATCACTTCATCTATATAGCCAAGCTCGGCTGCCTTGAACGGATTCGCAAAGGTCCGGCGATAGTCCTCGACCAATTGCGCGCGTTCCGCGGCCTTAAGCTCGTTTCGGTACAAGATATTGATTGCCTGCTCGGGACCCATCACCGCGATCTCCGCGCTCGGATACGCGAAGTTAAAGTCGCCGCGAATATTTTTCGACGACATGACGTCGTAGGCACCGCCGTAAGCCTTGCGCGTGATCACCGTGACCTTCGGCACGGTCGCCTCGCAGAACGCATAGAGCAGTTTCGCGCCATGCCTGATTATGCCGGCGAACTCCTGCCCGGTGCCGGGCAGGAATCCGGGCACGTCCACGAACGTGACAAGCGGGATATTAAACGCGTCGCAGAAGCGCACAAATCGCGCGGCTTTCACCGATGAGTCGATATCGAGGGATCCCGCGAGAAAGGCCGGCTGATTCGCAACCACGCCAACCGAGTAGCCGCCGAGCCGCGCAAACCCAATCAATATGTTATGCGCGTAGTCTTTCTGCACTTCCAGGAACTGGCCGTCATCGACCACGCGGCGGATGATCTCACCCATGTCGTAGGGCTTGCTGGGATTTTCGGGAACGAGCGAATCAAGCGCGGCATCGCGACGGGCGGGATCGTCACCGCTCGCGACGAACGGCGGGTCTTCGACATTGTTGGACGGCAGATAGGAAAGCAGTTCGCGGATCATCGTGAGCGCGCCCTGGTCGTCGTCGGCCTCGAGATGGCACACGCCCGACTTCTGGCTATGCGTATCGGCGCCGCCGAGTTCCTGCATCGTGACCTTTTCGTGCGTGGCCGCTCTGATCACGTCGGGCCCGGTGAGAAACATGTACGACGTATCGCGCACCATCACGATGAAGTCGGTGATCGCGGGCGAATAGACTGCGCCGCCGGCGCACGGTCCCATAATTGCGGAAATTTGCGGGACCACGCCCGATGACATCACGTTGCGCAGAAAAATATCCGCGTAGCCCGCGAGCGAGACCACGCCGTCCTGGATTCGCGCGCCGCTGCCGTCATTGAGGCCGATCACCGGACATCCGGTCTTGGCCGCGAGGTCCATCACCTTGCAAACCTTCTCCGCGAATGCGCCGGACAGGCTGCCGCCGAAGACCGTGAAATCGTGGCTGAAGATGCACACCCGGCGGCCGTCGATCGTGCCGTATCCGGTCACCACGCCGTCGCCGGGGATTTTTCTTTCCGCCATGTCGAAGTCGGTGATTCGATGAGTCTTGAATTTGTCGAGTTCGACGAAGGATCCGCGGTCGAGGAGGAATTCGACCCGCTCGCGCGCGGTCATCCGTCCCTGGGCATGCTGCTTCTTGAGCCGATCTTCGCCGCCCGCGGCTTCCGCTTCACGCGCAAGTCGATTTAATTGTTCGATATTTTCTTTAAGACCCATTTGTCACGAGCACGCCACGGGAAATAGGGAATGCGCCCAGCAAAGTGGCGCAACCGACGCGCGCTACCGGCAAGATAGATACCGCATGTTGACGGCTGGTTAAAGCGCACGGCTTACAGCCCACCGCAACGACTTCCTTATGAGCGGAGCGACAAGATTCGGTCCTGAGCCAATTGTCGCGCCAGAACGGCTAGATCCTGAAAGGGGCGGGCTTCGAGCAGGCTGCCACCTCCCAATCCCAGCTTAATCTTGCGAGCCGCTTTACAGGTCGTATGGGATATTAAGGAATGCGGATTCTTGCTGGGCGCGCTTGCGCATCGCGCGACTAGCCTTGAATCAGGGCATCTTGCTTCATGCTCGTGAGTTCACTTTCCGTTTGCGCAGTATTTGATAGGAAGGCGCTTGGCGAGACTTGGTTGAACCGTTTGCGGCGATTTGGTCCGCGAGGGCCGTCAGTCGGCGCATTCGGGCTTTCGAGATGCCATAGACTTCCGCGAAATCTTCCGCACTCGGGAATGGCGTCCGGATTACAACTCGCTTCACCATGATTCAACGCTACTCTGTCTGAACTGGCGGTCAAGGTCCGAACCACCCAACAGTCTCTCCCCACATTACTCACTTGCGGCCGGCGAGAAGCCTGAAAATTTGAACCGGTCGCCAGCCTTGATTCCTTTTTTTGCGCAAAAGCCGCCGTTTACTTCCAGTACGTACTGCGACGCGCCCTTGACACCGAGCGATTTGTCAGAAAATGGCTCCGCGTTCGCCACGATCCCGATCACACGGCCACCGGAGTCCGCAAAAATCATGTCGAGCGGAATCACCGTATTGTGCATCCAGAAATTGCGACGCGCGGCGTCCTTGAAGACGAAGAGCATCCCCGCCCTATCGTCGAGATGCTTGCGAAACATGAGGCCAACTTCGCGCTGCGACTCGGTATCCATCACCTCGACTGTAACAGTTGCACGCGCTTTGCCGTCAGGCGCGACGATCGCAACGCACGGACCTCGCGCGCATCCGAGGATCGCGGGCATCAGGATCAACAGCGCGAACGGGGCGAGTAGGGTGCGCAAGTATGGATGCAATCTTTCTTCCGGACCTCGAAGCAAGAGGGTAGCGCGTCGATGCGCGGCGGGAAATGAGATCAGTTGGCTTCCGGCGATATCTCTTCCAGCTCGCGACCCGACGTCTCCGGAAAGAACCACATGATCGCCGGCGAGATTATCCAGAAGGCCGTCAGGTAGCAGACCGCTCGCGCGTGCGAGCCGGTGAAATTGAACAGCACGCCCTCTAGGAACAACCCAAGTGCGCCGCCGGTGGTGCCCGCGACTGCGAGCGCGCTTCCCGCCGTCGAACGATACGAGGTCGGAAACAACTCCGCACTGTAGGCATTCAGGATCGTGCCGGCCGCGATGTCAAAAAATGTTTCCAATATCCACGCTGGAACAATCGACCAGCCCGGCGCCGTGTACATCCAGATAGTCAGCAGCGGCGACAGGAAAAGGAACGCCGCGCCCATCACGCGCCGCCCGTAGCTGTCGCTCAGCCGGCCCGCCACGATCGAGCCTAAAATTCCAAGCGCGCCGCCAAACAGAAACAACGACGAGACGTTGCCGGGCGACCAATGATGCGTCTCCTGAAGAAACTTTGGAAATAGAAAGCCGGCCGCGTTGCCGCCCATCGAGCCGAGAAACGCGATCGACAGCATCATCATGAGCCGCCCCGGGTACACGCTATATAACTGTACCAGCGGTTCCCAGACCTTCAGCGGCCGCAGCCCTTCGAGTTTCTCCTTCTCGAACCGCGTGCTCTCGGGCAGCACGCGGCGCAGCGGAATGATCAACACCAGCGGCGCCAGCGCGATCGCGTACAGCCCGCGCCATCCGTAAGGAATTACGTTGACAAATGCGAACACGACCGCGGCGAGACCGTATCCCACCGATGAAACAGCGCCGAGCAGTCCGATCGCCCATCCGCGATGCGCCGCGTCAACTTCCTCCGCCACGATCACCATCGCGATTGCGGCTTCGGCGCCCGCGAACGCGCGCGCAATTATTTCAAACGCAACGAAGGTCCGCTCACCCGGCGCGATCGCGATAAGGCCGGTGAAAATCGTGTAGCCGAAGACCGTGTAGAGCAGGAGCCGGCGGCGCCCGAACACGTCGGCAAACGGCGTCAGCAGCAACGACAGCAGGTAGCCGAGCCGGATCACCGAGAGCATCGCGCCAAGGTGCGCGTCCGCGATCTTGAGCCCGGCTTGGATCTGCTTCAGCGCGAGACTTAACAGCGCGCGATCGTATTGATCGAAAAATCCCGCAGTGGACGCGATCCAAAACACTCGGCGCTGCCGCTTGGTGAACGGCGGCGTCCTGCCGAGCAGCCCAAGGTGGATACTCTTGCGGCCCGCTTCCTCAGCCGCTGGCTCGGTTTCGGGTTGCAAATCCGGCGCGACTGCGGGATCGATCATCATCTAGTCGATCGCGAGTGGCAGCGACTCTAGACCGCGCAGAAAGTACGAGCCCTTGTATCTCGGCTTGATCGCGGGATCTTTCAGACGCAACCGGGGGAACCGCGTCAGCATCGCTTCGAACGCGATCGTGGCCTCCATGCGTGCCAGCGCGGCGCCAATGCAAAAGTGGATTCCCTCGCCGAACGCGACGTGATCGTTGGGATCGCGCGTGATGTCGAACTCTTCGGGATCCTTGAATTGTGCGGGGTCGCGATTTGCAGCCGCTATGATCATCAGCGCGAATGCTTGCGCTGGAATCTCGGTTCCACCAAGTTGCACCGGTTGATTGGTGAACCGCACCGTCGATTGCACCGGACCGTCGTAGCGCAACATCTCTTCGATCGCTTGCGGGATCATCGCGGGGTTGCGCTTGAGCGCGTTGAATTGATCGGGATTGCGTCCGAGTGCGAGGGTGCCGTTGCCGATCAGATTGGTCGTCGTCTCATTGCCCGCGACCAGCAACAGCGTGACGAAGCTCAGCAGGTCCGCCGCTGACATCGCGTCGCCCTCGTCGTGCGCCGCGACCAGCGCGCTCACCAGGTCGGGGCCGGGATTGGCGCGCCGCCTTTCGATCTCGGCCGTGAAGTAGTCGCCCAATTCATCGATCACGCGCACTGTTTCGGGCGGCGGCGGAGCGCCGGGAACATTATTGCCGCCGCCGATAAGCGTGTCCGACCAATGCTTGAAGGTGGCGTGCAACTCCGGGGGAACGCCGAGCATCTCCGCGATCACCGTGACCGGCAGCACGTTGGCCAGGTCCGCCATCAGGTCGAAATCGCCTTTGGCCTCGACCTTGTCGAGCAGTTCTTTTGCAATCAGCCGGATTCGCGGTTCCAGCTCGCGGATTCGCCGCGGGGTGAAATCACGCGACACTATCCGGCGCAGGCGCGAGTGCTGCGGTGGATCGGAACCAAGCATGTTGCGCGCACCCGTGAAGCGGCCTTGGTACGCCGACTCAGGCGGCGGTGGCCCGACGCTCGACAAGTGCTCATGGTCACGCAATCCCGCGATGACATCCGCATAGCGGGCGACCAGCGCGAACCTCATCGGGCCAACCGTGATCACAGGCGGCGGCCCCGCGAGCAGGGCGGCATAGTGCGGATACGGATTCGCGCGGAATTCCGGGTCCCAAATATTGAAGTACACTTCTTCGGCCATGGGCGGTCTCCCGGGCTCAGTCGATCGACATGCTAAGAGAGTTCAGTCCGCGCAGGAAATAAGAACCCTTGTAGGTGACTTCGGCGGCGGGATCTTTGATCCGCAAGCGCGGGAACCGCTCGAGCATCGCGCCAATCGCGATTGCGCCTTCCATCCGCGCGAGCGGCGCGCCGATGCAAAAATGAATACCCTCGCCGAGCGCTACGTGGTCGCGAACTTCGCGCGTGATATCGAAGCGATCGGGATCGGCGAACTGCGCCGGATCGCGATTTGCCGCGGCAAGAATTATGAAGCACCCGAGGTTGGCGGGCAGCACGGTCCCGCCGAGATTCATATCTTCCTTGGTGAAGCGAATCGTGGACTGCACAGGTCCGTCGTAGCGCAGGATCTCTTCAATAGCCCGCGGCATCAGTTCGGGGCTTTGCCTGAGTAGATCGAGCTGCGCGGGACTCCGCCCGAGCGCGAGCATCCCGTTGCCGATCAAATTGGTCGTGGTCTCGTTACCGGCGAGCAGCAGAAGCAACACGAACGCGAGTAGTTCCTCGGCGTCGAGAGCTTCAGCGTCGTCGTGCGCGGCGACCAGCGCGCTCACCAGGTCGGTGCCCGGTAGTTTACGGCGCCGCTCGATCTCCTCGGCAAAATAGTTGCGCAGCGCCTTGGTCGCGGTGTGAAATTCCTCCGGCAGCGGAGTCCCGGGCAGAGTGTTGTCGCCCGAGACCACTGTGTCGGACCAGTGCTTGAACTGTTCGTAATGATCCGGCGGCACCCCGAGCATCTCCGCGATAACCATCACCGGCAGCGCATTCGCGACGCCGCTCATTACCTCGAGCTCGCCCCTGCGCGCGGCGGCGTCGATCAGATCGCTCGCGATCTCGCGGACCCGCGGCTCCATCTCGCGGATTCGCCGCGGCGTGAAATCGCGCGAGACCAGGCGGCGCAGCCGGGTATGCATCGGCGGATCGGAAAACAGAATCGTGCGTGCGCCGGCAAAGGGTCCCTCGTTCGGTGGCTCGGAGGGATCGCGCGGCCGCACGCTTGAGAAGTGGGCATGATCGCGCAGCACCGTCGTGACGTCGGCGTAGCGGGTGACCATGGCGGTCGGCCCGAACAAGTCGAGAATCCGCGGCGGACCGGCGAGCAAAGGCTTGTAATGAGGATACGGATTGGCGCGGAATGCGGGATCCCAGGGGTTGAAATAAATTTTCTCTACGGCTTGGTTCATGGTGATACTTCCTCTTGGATTTCAGTTTGCCCGCGCCGCGTCGCTCCCACTGGGGGGCACCCGATTATTCCCCTTCCCTCGAGGGAAGGGGTTAGGGGTTAGGTTGCGCCGCGTACGAGACTGCAATCGCGATGCCACCGCGTGACTCCAATACGCGCGCGGTGTTTTCATCCGCCGAACATGCATCAATGCGACTGCATGCAGTCCCGCGATGTAGCTAAAGCACCATTTCGAGACGG
>JBGPNU010000052.1:0-13304 GCA_041487675.1 Binatus sp. (SeqCode) | reverse complement strand
TTCAGTTCATACACGGTTGGCGTTGCGACTCTCGACGGCGGCGGGAGAAGCGCGACCATAGTGGCGACTCGGAAAACATCGGACCGAATACTAATTGTCGGCGTCGGCGGACTCGGCGTGCCGGCTGCGTGGGCTCTCGCTCGCGGCGGCGCCCGGCACCTGACGCTCGTCGATCCCGAACCGGTCGAACTTTCCAATCTCGCCCGTCAGGTGATTTTCCGCGACTCCGGTATCGGGACGCCCAAAGTCGAAGCGGCCGCGCGCTGGCTCGGCGAGAAATTCCCCCGGATCAGGATCGATAGACATGAGATCGCGCTGGATGAATCCAACGCGGCGCGTATCGTCGCGAAGCACGACTTTGTAATCGACGCGACTGACAGCCCGGTCGCGAAATTCACGATCAACGACGCCTGTATCGCGGCGCGGAAGCCATTCGCGTACGGCGGCGTAATCGGGATGACCGGGCAGGCGATGACCGTGATTCCGGGCGCGAGCGCGTGTCTTCGATGCGTATTCGAGAATCCACCCGACGATGACGAAATTCAAAGTTGCCGCGAGGCCGGTATCGTCGGTCCGGTCGCGGGCGCGATCGGAACGATGCAGGCGGCGGAGGCGATGCGCGCCTCGCGCGCGCAAATGCCCCTTCTATCAGGAAAAATTCTCACCTATGACGCCGCCGGCCCCGCGCGCGTCCGCATAACCGTGGTCAATCCGCGCCCGGGATGCGGCTGCGGCGCCTCGAAGTTGCAGCCGGCTGCGCCAAACCTGGTATCTAGCGCTGGCAACCGTGCGGATGAGACAAGTTAAGAGGAAACGATGATTTACGTCACCAATCTGAAATGCCGCGAGTGCGGGCAGGAGTATCCGATAAGCCCGCTGCATGTCTGCGAGACCTGCTTCGGGCCGCTCGAGGTCACCTACGACTACGCGAAGATTCGTGCGGCCATCTCTCGAACGCTGATCGAGAAGCGGCCCCACAATCTGTGGCGTTATCGCGAATTGCTGCCGGTCGATTTCGACGGCGAACCCGACGTCGGTCCCAACTCCGGCTTCACTCCGCTGCTCCATTCCCATCGCCTCGGCGCGGAGCTCGGCCTGAAGCATCTTTATATCAAGGACGACACCGTCAACCATCCGACGCTCTCGTACAAGGACCGCGTGGTCGCGGTCGCGATGGCGAAGGCTCGCGAATTCGGTTTCACGACCGTGTCATGCGCATCGACCGGAAACCTGGCGACTGCGGTTGCCGCACACGCGGCGCGCGCGGGGCTGCAATGCTACATCTTCATGCCCGAAGGCGTGGAGGCGGGAAAAATCGTCGGCTCGACGATTTACGGCGCTCGCGTAATTACCATTCGCGGCAACTACGACGACGTCAACCGGCTCTGCAGCGAGATTGCCGACAAGTACGGGTGGGCATTCGTCAATATCAATCTGCGTCCGTTCTACACCGAGGGCGCAAAGACTTTCGGCTTCGAAGTCGCGGAGCAACTCGGCTGGCGGCTGCCGGACCATATCGTGGTTCCGACCGCCGGCGGCACGATTTTGCCGAAGGTCGCGAAGGCATTTAAGGAATTCAAGGAAGTCGGTCTGATCAAGAGCGGCGAATTCAAGATCCATTCGGCGCAAGCCGCCGGTTCCGCGCCCGTGATTCACGCGCTGCACAAGGGCACCGACCTGATAACGCCGGTGAAGCCGGACACGATCGCGAAATCGATCGCGATTGGAAATCCCGCCGACGGATATTACGTGCTGAAAGCCGTGCGCGAATCGGGTGGCTGGGGCGACGTTGCGACCGACCCGGAAATAATCGACGCGATCAAACTGCTCGCGCGCTCCGAGGGTATCTTCGCCGAGCCGGCCGGCGGCACCACCCTTGCGGTCACGCTCAAACTGCTGAACCAGGGCCGCATCAAGCCGGACGAAACTGTGGTCGTGTCGATCACCGGCAATGGATACAAAACCATCGAAGCGGTCGCGAGCGCGATCGATCAGCCATCGATCATCGACGCCCGGCTGAAAGATTTCGACGCGCTGTTCGAACGGCTGACCAATGGAAAGCGCACTGCCGACAGCGCCGCGTAAGGCTGAAGTCCGACATCATTGCGAGCGAGAGGGAGAAACGGAGCGATGGAAACGTATTTTCTTGATCTAGCGTTTCGAGGATACGAAAGCGGTATTGGAGCGTCGGCTGCTGTGCGCATCAAGAACTGTTCCGCTAGTGAGCGCCGATACGATCAACCGAATCTCAAGCTGATCACTCACGAATGCGCAAGTTATGTGGAGCTTGACGAGGGCATTACCAAACTGATTGCGGAGCTTGAGAGCATCCGACAGAAAGGCAAGAGAATGTTCGAAAAGTCGCATAGCGAGTTTCGGAGAAGTTGAAAAGTGGGCTTGGACCGGGCTGACATATTTGCTCTTGGCGTGATCGCAGGCGGCATCCTGATCTCAATCATCTACGCATACGGCATCATCATTCCTAATTGGAGACAACGCATCGAGTCCGACACGTACAACGCCGGAGTTCGCGAAGGACGCCGCCAGTCCGAGCAATCGCTTAAAGATGAACAGTCCCGGTCAAATTAGGACACAACCCGCGTAAGACCGGCGCTTGTTTGGGCAATGCGGCGAGCATAAGTGTAGGAATTCAAGCAGGAGGTAACTTCCAAGCCATGCCAGTACGGGTAAGAGTGCCTACTCCTCTTAGAAGGTTCACCGCGGGTGTCGATGAAGTGCCCGCCGATGGCGCGTCGATCAAGGCGGTGATCGAAGATTTGGAACGGCGCCATCCGGGAATGCGCGAGCGCCTGCTCGATGAAAAAGGCGACATCCGCCGTTTCGTGAATATCTACCTGAACGGCAACGACGTCCGCTTTCTCGACGCGATCAACTCCAAGGTCAAGGATGGCGACGACATCTCAATCGTTCCCGCAATTGCCGGCGGACGCTAACCGCACGCCGCTCGTCGCGGCCGGGCGTGAAGTCGTCCCGGTCGGGCGCGCGCGGAGCGTGCTCGACCTGATCGGCAACACCCCGCTGCTCGAAATCAAGCGGCTGCCCGCGGGCTTGCTGAACCCCGGAGTGCGGATCTTCGCCAAGCTCGAGGGCTTCAACCCGGGCGGCTCGGTCAAGGACCGGCCCGCGAAGAATATGCTCGAGGTCGGAATCGCCGAGGGCAAGCTCAAGCCGGGCAAAGTAATTCTCGACTCGACCTCGGGCAACACCGGAATTGCACTCGCGATGCTCGGAGCGACGCTCGGCTATCCGGTCGAGCTGGTGATGCCGTCGAATGTGAGCCGCGAGCGCAAAAAAATCATCGAGGCATACGGCGCGAAGATTCACTTCTCGGATCCGATGGAAGGCTCCGACGGTGCGATCATCATGTGCCGCGAACTGCTCGAGAAAAATCCCGAGCGCTATTTCAAGCCCGACCAGTACAACAACGAGGCCAATTCGCTGGCGCATTTTCAGACCACCGGCCCCGAGATCTGGCGCCAGACGCGCGGCCAGGTGACGCACTTTGTCGCGACTATCGGCACTGGCGGAACGATCATGGGCGCCGGCAGATTTCTGAAGTCAAAAAATCGAAGCGTCAAGGTGATCGCGGTCGAGCCGGATGACGCGATGCACGGGCTCGAGGGCATGAAGCACATGGCGACTTCGATCGTACCCGGCATCTACCACGAAAAAGAACTCGACGACAAAATTTCGGTCGGCACCGAGGAAGCGTACGAGATGGTGTACGCACTCGGGCAGACCGAGGGCATCCTGGTCGGTCAATCGTCGGGCGCTGCGATGATCGCGGCGCTCAAGGTGGCGCAATCGATTCGCGAAGGCATCGTGGTCACCGTGTTCTGCGACTTCGGCGACAAATATCTTTCGACCAACCTCTGGATCGGATGGCAGGAATGGCGCCGCGATAGCCTGCAACAATTCATAGCCAAATGGAAAGAGAAGAAGTGATCGGGATATGGAACGACTTCACGAACGCTACTACCTGAGCTACCCGCGCAGCTTGATCAAGGAGCCGATCCTTTACCATCTGGTAAAGAAATTCGATCTCATCTTCAATATCCGCGGCGCCAGCGTCTCCGAAGAGATGGGCCTGGTCGCGGTCGAGTTCGAAGGCAGCGCCGAGCAGATCGAACGCGCGCTCGCATGGCTCCGCAGCACCGGCGTTACCGTGGAGCCAATCGAAAAAAACGTGATCGAATAGGCCCGCCGCCGAACGCGTTTAATTAATCGCGATGGCCCTGACTGACGCGCAAATCGAACGCTACAGCCGCCAGATAATAGTTCCGCATCTCGGCGGCCGCGGCCAAGAACGCATCCTCGCGGCCAGAATTGTCATTGCCGGCGATGCGCGCGATATCGAAGCTCCGCTCGCCTATCTGGTTGGCGCGGGAGTCGGAGCGATCGGCGTTCGAATCGCCGGCGAGCAGGGCGGATTCGCTGACAGAATCGCGGAGATGCGCCAACTCAACTCCGACGTATCCGTCACTGTCGCAGATGAATCACAAGGTCGCATCGATTTGGCACTCTCGATCATTGGAAGTGAAGCGGCGCGAAAAGTTACCGATGAAATCGTGAGCTATCGCGATGTGCGAGCATGGGTAGTCGCGCGCCTGGACGCGCCGGGAAAAATCGTCGTCCTTCCCAACCCGTCGTTAAACCCGCGAACTGCCGAGGCTTCGATACTTGCGGAAGTGGGCACGCGCTCGGAAGCTGCCGACTTCATCGCG
Source organism: Binatus sp. (SeqCode) (assembly GCA_041487675.1). Taxonomy (GTDB): domain Bacteria; phylum Desulfobacterota; class Binatia; order Binatales; family Binataceae; genus Binatus. The sequence goes on along the minus strand of JBGPNU010000052.1, from coordinate 8,559 downwards.
ATGCTCGCGACCGCGGAGGCGTTCAAGCTGATCGCTGGATACACGGAAAATCCATCGCGAGTGATCATTGATTTCGACGGTTATGAGACCAAGGTTCGCGTTCTTGCCTGACGAACTCTCAAGTCGCGCCGCGCAAATGCAATGTACAAGCTCTGGATATTCGATTTCGACAATACGATCGCGCGCCTGGAGCCCGAGGTCGATTGGGCGGGCGGCCGTCGCGTGCTCGAACCCTACCTCCGCTCGGTCGGCGCACCCGATGAACTCTTCGAGCGAATTCCGCGCGGCAACATCCTGCTCTACGACGCGTACCGAACGATTGTCCTGGCCGGCGCCGACCGCCCGCCGCGGTTAACCGAACTCCGCCGCGCGTCGGAAATAATCGAGAAGATCGAGCTGGCTGGAGTCGAGCGTGCGAAGCCACTCGAAGGTGCGCTCGAAACTATTGCGGCTTTGAAGAACAGTGGCGCCGCGGTCGCGATCGTGACGTCCAATTCCTCGCGCACCATCCAACGATGGTTCGAGGTGAATCGCGCGAATCCAGTTGCCTTGGAACTCGACACAATAGTCGGGCGCGACAGTCTGCTTGCTCTGAAGCCAGCGCCCGACATGGTGCTTCGAGCACTCGAAATATTGTCGACCAAGCCCTCCGACGCCGCCTTCGTCGGCGATAGCGAAGCGGACCTGCTCGCCGCCAGAAATTCCGGCGTGCGATTTTACGGAATTGCGGCATCCGAAACCGCGCGCGACCGCCTGCTGGCGGCGGGCGTTGCGGAAATTTATTCATCTCCAGCCGCGCTCGCGATCCATCTGAATCTGCTCACTGCTCGCTAAACGCCGGGCGGTCGATTAACGAAAACGCACCGAATCCAGCCGCGCTTGTGTCCTTCGATAAGATTAAGTAACTTCGGGAGTTCACAAAGTAATCTATTCTTAAGGGAGCTTCATTTTTTGCATATGGATCAAGGGTTTACCTTGTGGTTTACCGGCCTTTCCGGCGCGGGAAAATCCACGCTTGCGAATCTGGTCGCCGAAGAACTGCGCAAACGCGAGCATCGCGTCGAGATTCTCGACGGCGACGAAGTCCGCACCAATCTCTCCAAGGGACTCGGCTTTTCGAAAGAGGATCGCGACATCAATATCCGGCGGATTGGATACGTGTGTCATCTGCTGGCGCGCAACGGTGTGATCGCGATTTCCGCCGCGATTTCGCCCTATCGCGATATTCGCGACGAGGTGCGCCGCCAACACGAGCGCTTCTTCGAGGTGTTTGTCCGCTGCACAATCGACAAACTGGTCGAGCGCGATGTGAAAGGCCTCTACAAGAAGGCGCTCGCCGGCGAGATCAAATCATTTACCGGAGTTTCGGATCCGTACGAAGAGCCGTTCAAGCCCGAACTCATCGTCGATAGCAGCACGGAGACGGTCGAGCAGAGTCTGGCCAGTCTGATCGGGCGGCTCGAAGAGCTGAACTATATCAGCAAGGGAGCGCGGCGATGAGCGTGCGCGACGATGCAATCTCGGCGCATGGCGGCGGCGAGCTGGTCTCTTTGAAAGCGCCGGCCGGAGAGCGCGCGACGCTCGCGGCCCATGCGGCGAAGCTGCCGATTATCCGGCTTAACGCTCGCGATCTCGCGGATCTCGAAATGCTCGCGTCGGGCGCGTTTTCGCCGCTTACGGGTTTCATGGGCGAGGCGGATTACATTCGCTCGCGCGACGAGATGCGGCTTGCGTCGGGAGTGCCGTGGTCGATTCCGATCACGCTCGGCGTCGATGAGGCTGTGGCGAACTCGCTCAAGACCGGCCAGGAGATCGCGCTCGCGATCGAAGACGGCAAGCCGCTGGCGACTCTGAAGCTTGCGGAGATTTACAAAGTAGATCGCCAGAAAGAAGCGCAGAGTGTGTTCGGAACTGCCGAGGACGCGCATCCGGGAGCGAAGAACGTCACCTCGATGCCGCCCTACTGCCTCGCTGGCGCTGTAACGCTCATCGAAGAGATACCGGGGCGCACCTTTCTCGAGTTCCCGCGCGAGCCGCGGCAGACCCGCGCGGCGTTTCGCGAGCGTGGATGGAAAAAGATCGTCGCGTTCCAGACCCGCAATCCGACTCATCGCGCGCACGAATACATCCAGAAAGTGGCGCTCGAAATTTGCGACGGCCTGATGATTCATCCGCTGGTCGGAGAGACCAAGGGCGACGACGTGCCCGCCGCGGTCAGGATGGAGACCTACAAGGTTCTGCTCGACCTGTACTATCCGAAGGATCGTGCGATGCTCGGCGTGTTCCCGGCGCATATGAGATACGGCGGTCCGCGCGAGGCGATCCTGCACGCGATCGTGCGCCGCAACTACGGATGCACTCACTTCATAGTCGGGCGCGATCACGCGGGGGTCGGCAATTACTACGGCAGCTACGACGCGCAGAAAATTTTCGAGCGCTTCTCGCCCGCCGAACTCGGAATCACGCCGCTGATGTTCGAGAACACATTTTACTGCAAGCGATGCAACGCGATGGCTTCCTTCAAGACCTGCCCGCATACCGACCAAGACCGCTTGATCCTGTCGGGTACGAAGGTCCGCGAGATGCTGCGCGCGGGTCAGGCGCCGCCGCCGGAGTTCACGCGTCCGGAGCTGGCGGCGATACTAGTGCGCGCGATGCGCGAAGCAAAGTAATCGACGAATCTTGAGGAGGCCGGCGGTCAAACGGCCGCCGGCTTTTCTATTGGATCAAGCGGAATCCCTTGCGGCGAGCAGCCCTGCGATCAAGCGTCGCCGTGTACTCACATCCGACTCGTGAATTCGCCGCCGAGATCAAGCTGTCCGCAAAATCAGCACCGTTCTGGTATTCGTAGAGCGCGGAACGCGCGTCGTCGGGATGCTCGATCGAGAGCTGGCTGGTCCGCAGGAGCGCGCCGAGCAGAGTTACGATCGTGGATCGCGGATAGTTGTATCCGCGTTCGAGCACCCAGACCAGCTCGGCCAGGACCACGTGATTGACAAAGCCCGGCTCCTCTTCTGAGCAATCACTCTGAATAAACCGAACCGCTGCCCGGAACTGGACGGGATCGTCTCTGACGAAGTAGCGAATCAGAATGTTGGTATCGATACCTATCACGGCCGCCCAAATCGGCTCCTGACAGCCTCGTCCATCTGCTCGATCGTCAGACGGCGTGGTGCGGGTCCGAGCATTCCGGCAAGTTCGCGGATATCGACGTTCTTCGGCACCATCACGACTTTTCCGTCAGGTTGAATTACGAATTCAATTTTGTCTCCAGCTCGAAGCTTGAGATGATCTCGAACTTTCAACGGAATCGTGGTTTGCCCTTTCCTGGTGAGCGTTGAAGTCGCCATATTCCTTACCACACGTAGGCTTCCTTACTTGAGGTAAGGATATCACCTTATGTGACGCGCCGCAAAGCCAACTCTCTTAGCTTAGCGCTTGAGTGCGCGCTCTTTGGCGGCGCGAGCACGCTCGGGATCGCCCGACCAAGTCCATGCATGCTCGGTGCGGCTGACTCCGATCAGCACTCCGAGAAACGCGCTTGGATGGATGAACAGCCCATTGAGTCCCGCCTCATCGCGGCGATTCGCAGTGAATCGTGCGCCGCGGGCGGTCAGGCGACTCTCGATTGCGCCCACATCGTCGGTTTCGACATAAAACATATAGAGCGAGTCGCCGCGGCGCTTGTGAAAGCGGCCCATCGCAAGGTCGTAATCGGTTATCTGGGAAATCTCGATGCGGTCGAGGCGCTCGGGCGGATCGAAGAGGGTCAGGGTTCCGGTATAGCCGAATTCCTTGCTCGTGATGGGGCTGAAACGCGACGCGTCCAGCCCGAAGATGCGTGCGTAGCGATCCGACGCCGCCTTCCAATCGCCGACGACGTTGGTGACTTCATACGCCCACTTGATCGCGCCGACCGGAGCGCGTTCATGCCGAGTGCCGATAACCGTGCGCATCCCGAAGGTCGCGGCAGGATCAAGATAGAGTTGTCCGTTCAATTGCTCGAAACGCACGCTCAATTTATCGAGGTGATGCGCGACCGCGTCAGAGTCGTCCACCGAGAATCCAACCCCGAACAGTCCGCTTTCCCACTTGGAGACAAAATCCTGAACCGGCCCGGCGCTATCGGGTTCGAGGATCTCGATCAAGCTCGTCCCGGCCTGCATCGTGCTCCGCTTGGCGCGAATCGGAGACGCGCCGTCGCGACGAACGAGTTCTGCGCCGAAGACTTCGGCGACGACCCGCTCGGCGGAGGAGCGATCGGTCACGGCGATTTGGATTCGGTCAACGCGTTTTAGCATCGTCGATTTTTCTCCTCGCACAGTTGCGCGTCACCGGGTCAACTCCCCAGGGTGGCGGCAGGTTCCGAATTACTGCAGCGGTGGCTCGTCGTCGGCAGGTGCAATTACGGGCGACCCGTGATGCATCACCATGAACCATCGCTGGCCGGCGCGCTCGAAGACGTTGGTGGCGAGGACTTGCGATCGCTGCGTGCCGTCGTAGCCGCGCTGGGTAAGGGTCTCCTCGACGACCACCAGCGCGAGATCGCCGCTGATCATGACTTCCATCTCGCCGAGCTCGAACTTCATCTCGAAGGTGTTGTCGAAAATCCGCTCCCAGCTCGACATGATCGGGCCCCATCCCGAGAGTTTGCGCCATCCGGGATGGATGCAGATGATGCGCGGTTCGCGCAGCCAGACCGTTTCCATTTTCTCGGCGTCGAGGCTTTCGAAGGCGTCGTAGAAAGCGCGGTTGGCGGCGAGTACTGCTTCGCGGTCGGACATGATGGTTGCCAGCGAAAGTATTGCGTTCAGTCTATTCGCGGCATCATCGAGCGGCAAACAGCGGTAAGCAGTCCCGACAAAACGCGAATTCGCGGGAACTGATGAGGAAAGCCAGCAACAATACTGCGGGAAAATGGGTCGTTCGTTAGACCGTTGCGCCGCCTTCAAGTCGCATCGTCGGCGCTTCTAGCGTTGTGCCTCCCAGTCAAGAACAAGGAGCCCATCACCGTCACGGAAGCTACCGCCCGCTATCATAATCAGATCGATCAGAGTTCCAATTCCGAAAATACCGAGCGTGAATAGCCACAAGATTCCAGTCCCGGGCTTACCGACGTAAAATCGGTGGACGCCGAGTGTCCCTAGAAAGACACAAAGGAGCAAAGCTACCAAGCGAGAGTAAGTTGACATGCGCTCGCGTGTCTCGGGCGCGGCGTGCGGGGGCGCACCACACTGTGGACATGCACGGGCGGTTTCGTGAACGATGTGACCGCACTTTGTGCAGTGAAGCATCGACTCCCCCTCGAATCATCGAATAGTCAACACGGTTAGCTTATTGTCGAAGAATCTGTCAACGCGGGCCGATTCGCAATCTCAGAGAGTCTGGCGCCGGTGGCTCGGAACCGAATCGCGTCATCGATAAGCCGGGCGATTTTGCGCGCGGCTTCGGCAATCGGAATCCCGCCGCGATGAATATTCGAAATCACGCTGCGATCCGGCTCGATCGATTTCAGCGTCGGCCGATAAATCACGTACGCGCTCAGGCTCTCCGCAGTGACGAGGCCGGGACGCTCGCCGACGATCATGCATATTACATCCGGACGGAGGAGCTGGCCGAGATGGTCCTCGATTCTGACCCGTGCGTTGCGGATGAAGATTGGTTTCAGCAAATGGCAACGCGATTTGAGCGCCCGCTCGAGCGCCTTTAACAGCGGGATTGCATTTTTTTCTACTGCTTCAGATGAAAGTCCATCGCCGACGCATAGGTGCACGATCGGTTGCGCCGATTTGCTGCGAGCCGTTCGAATCTTTGGCGCGGCGAGACGCTTTATCCGCGCGATATCGGCGGCGACGATGCGGCGCCCGCGTTCCGGATAGCGCAAATAATCCTCTCGCGTGAACGCCTCGGAATGCACTTCGATGAGACCATTGCGGCGTGCCCAATCGCGCGGAATCTCCGTCATGACCGCATCGACGGCGCGGGCGTGATCAGCGCGGAGGGAGAGCATCGCAGCCGTGGTGTAACGCGACCCGGCGCGGCCGACGCCTAGACGCGCGGGCGTCGCACGGCGCATCGCGTCAAAATTTGTCCCGGTAGCCGAGTTCATCAGCAACAGCGCGTTGCCCGCGCGCGAGGTCAGACGGCCCTCGTGCAGAATTCCGCGGCGCTCGCACCAGGCTTCGAACTCGGGCGCGGGTCGAAGATTCAGCACTGCGCGAAGCGCGGAGGCGTCGTGATAGCTGGTGGATTGATAGGAGAGCATCACGTCGTCGCCCATCGGCACCGCCATGAAGTAGTTGCATCCGGCGGAGGCTAACAGCGTGGCCAGATTTTCGCAGTCGTTCTGATCGGCGCGTGCGTGATTGGTGTAGCAAGCGTCGGCGCCGTGCGGGACGCCGAGAATTTTGCCCATCAGATGATCTTCAAGTCCGGCGCGTGTGATCTGTTTGGCGTCATACAGATATTCGGGACCGATAAACCCGACCACGGTGTTGACCAGCAGCGGAGAGTAGCGCCGCGCAAGTCCGTAGCATCGCGCCTCGAGGGTGACCTGGTCGCTGCCCTCGTGTGCGCCGGCGGAGAGTTCGGAGCCCTGCCCGGTTTCGAAGTACATCAGGTTGGGCGAGCGCAGCCGGCCGGTCTCGCGAATCATCGCATGGCCTTCGTCGAGCATCGCGACCGTGATTCCGAATCCCGCGTTGCCCTTCTCGGTGCCGGCGAGGCTCTGGAACATGATGTCCATCGGGGCGCCGCTTTCGAGCGCGCGCATCTGGGTGCTGATATGGCCGAGCACGCAGTTCTGGGTGGGCGCTCCGGTGCGCTCGATAATATCGGCGGTGAGTTCGAGGATGCGGCGAATATTGTCGGGAGTGTCGATGCATGGATTGATGCCGATCAGCGCGTCGCCGGTCGCGTAGGCGAGGCCTTCATAAGTCGCGGCCGCAATACCGGTGAGATCGTCGCGCGGATGGTTGGGCTGAAGGCGAGTAGAGAGGCGCCCGGGCTGGCCGAGAGTCGTGCGCGCTTTGGTGACGACGCGAATCTTCGCGGCGATCGTGATCAGATCGAGATTGGTCGATAGCTTGGCGATCGCTGCGGCAATCTCGGCGGTGATTCCGCGGCCGGCGGCCAGGATCGCGTCGCCGGTGGTCGCGTCGTCGAGCAGCCATTCGCGAAACTCGCCGACGGTGTTGTTGCGGACACGCCCGAACGCGTCGCGATCAATCGCGTCGTCGATAACGCGGGTCACTTCGTCGCGCTCGTAGGGCACCACCGGATTTTCGCGCAGGTCGTTCAGCGTCAAGTCGGCCAGCACGGTCTTGGCGGCGATTCGTTCCTTTTCGGAACGCGCCGCGATACCCGCAAGCTCATCGCCGGAGCGCGCTTCGTTGGCGCGTGCCAGCAATTCCTTGACCGAGCGGAAACGATAGGAGGCGCCGAACAGTCGGGTCGAGAGTTTCATCGCGTGTCAGTTGTCAGCCCATGGAAGTGAAACACCCGGACTGCACTGATCAGAGCGCCGCGCCATTCGATCAGTTCGAGCACGTGCGCTGGGTTTGCGCCGTCTATATTGGAATGGCGCCGATATTCGACCGCGGCGCGATCATCGGATTCAGTGACGGTGAGGATTTCGAACCGGATTTCGGTGAAGCGGGCAAGGCCGCGGCGCGCATACACGGCGATTTCATGGCGTCCACGGAGAACGAGCCTGCCGAGTTCGGGATAAATTTGCGCGATTAGCGCACTCTCATGAGTCGCATCGGGAGCGTAGAGCGCGGCGACGGTCGCCGGATCGCGGCTTTCCCACGCAGACTTCCATTCTTCGACGCGGGCGCTCGGCGGATTGTGAGCGGGACTGGGCATAACGACAAACTAACGCGGAGCGATGACGAGGGGAAATGGTTTACGGGTTCGCGCGAAGCCAACGCGATCGGGCGGAGTAAGTTCGTTCACCTGCCAAAACGCGCCCCCTCTTCTTCAGTCACGCCTAGATCGCGACTTTCCCAAGCGGATTTCCATGGGCGCAGGAAAATCTGCGGCGACGCTGGGATCCCGTGAATTTGCTTGTCCCGCGACGCGACCGTCAGAGTGCTGCTCCCGTATGCGACTGGTCGCACCACGGATTGGCGAATGCCGTTCAGCCATGTAACTCTGAAGCATGAGAGCAGCGAGCCGTGACGATTTTCCGGAAGGCGTCAAGCGAGCGCTTGCGCTCCGAGTTAATCACCTCTGTTCCAACCCTAAATGCGGAGCACCTACGGGCGGTCCACAAGTAAATGCCGCAGAGGCATTGAATATTGGTGTCGCTGCTCATATCACGGCTGCGTCTCCCGGCGGCCCACGATACGACTCAAATCTCTCAGAAGATCAACGCTCCTCCGCGTCGAACGGAATATGGCTTTGTCAAAATTGTGCGAAATTGGTCGACAACGACCCGAGCCAGTTTCCGGAGACTATTCTACGCCGCTGGAAAGAGGCTGCCGAGTCCAATGCTCAAGAGAGAATTGGCAGACAGTCACCATTCGACAAGAGTTTCGCACCGGAAATTAGAGTAAT
>JBGPNU010000051.1:0-13691 GCA_041487675.1 Binatus sp. (SeqCode) | reverse complement strand
GCCGCCAGCGAAGAGAGCAACGCGTACTGGGTCGCGGTGAAAGCGGGCGAGCAGAGATCGGAGAGATAAGCGACCAGCGCCGCGCCCGCCATCGCACCCGTCAGGTTCTCGGCGGCAACGCAGAGCGCGAGATAGTCCAGGCGATGGCCGCCCACCGCTTGCAGCACGTAAAACAAATTTCCGGCCGACTGCAGCACGCCGCATAGTATGAGAGCACGAATGACCCCGAACCGCGCGGTCACGATCCCACCGATCAGCGCCCCGGCGATGGTCGCGAAAAATCCGACCAGCTTGGATACGGCAGCGATCTGGCTGAGCGAGAACCCTAGCGAGATGTACAGCGGCATCGCCATCACGCCCGCCATCGCCTCGCCGAGTTTGTAGCCGAGCACGAAGAGAAGAATCACCGGCCACAGCGGCCGACGCATGAAGTCCTTGAAGGGCCCGATCACCGCGGTTGCAAGCCAATCGCGGAGCGCGTCCCGTCGGTCTCGGACAGCGCGCGTATCCTCTGCCGGCGGCTTGGGCTCGGGGCCGAAAATAAAGGCCAGCATTCCCACCGCCAGCAGCGCCGCCATGGTGGCGTAGGCCGCGAACCAGCCGGCACGGTCGGCGATCATCAAGGCGCCCGCGCCCGCGACCAGCATCGCGATCCGGTATCCCGTCTGGATCATCCCGGCGCCCGGACCCTGAAGCTCCGGCGTGAGAATCTCGACCCGATACGCGTCGATCACGATGTCCTGGCTCGCTGAGAGAAACGCGACCAGAAGAGCCAGCATCCCCATGGCGAAGAGGTTGCGCTTGGGATCGCAACTGCCGAGGGCGAGCGTCGCGGCGATTAGCGCGATCTGAATGGCGATCCCCCATCCGCGCCGACGCCCAAGCCGAAGCGGCGGTGGCAACCGATCGATGAGCGGCGACCACAGGAACTTGAAAGCGTAAGGCGTGCCGACCAAAGCGAAGGCGCCAATCGTCGAACGACTGACACCCTCGGTGGCGAGCCACGCCGACAACGTCGAAAAGGTGAGCAGCAGCGGCAGGCCGCTGGCGAAGCCGAGCGGCAGGATCAGCAGCACGCGCCGATCGGCATATAGCGCGAGCGAGCGCCGCGATGCGGTCATGCTTGTGTGCTCCTGGCGATTTGTCTTTTTACCGTGCTGCACGTCACGCTGGCCGCGGTCGAAGACGTTCCCACCAACATGAGTTACGATGCGGCGCCGCGGAAAAAATCATTCGGCGGTTTCTTCGCTCAGTCCCGCCACCCGCAGCGCCTTACGCTTTGCACCCTCGAGGTCGTAGTACCTGCGAGTCACGATGCGTTGCGCATAGAGCCCGCCTCCGGCCTGCACGTTGGTAACTGCCTTCCACCCGCCATACGCGTCGGCGGTCAGATCGCGGATCGCGTGAAACAGCCGTGCACGATAGTCGCCGTCGATCCCACTGCTCGTGCCCATGTACTTGCGAACCAGGGGACCAGTCACTTCGTTCTCGAGATCGGCAACCCCGGGTGCGGTCAGAATCGAACCGCCCGAGATGTCGTGCAGATGCCGCACCATCAGGTTGTAGTTCGCGGCACCGTGATACTTGCCGGCGTTGGTATAGAGTTCGTCGGGGAAAGCACCCTGGTCGGTAATCTGGCAGTTCGCGATCGCAGCCTCGAGCGCGGCACGAATCAGCGTGGCATGGATGAGCATCTCGGAGATTTTCTCTTTGACGTGCCCCTCTTTCGCGAGTCCGTTAGCCTCCGCGATAAGCTGCGCGAAGCCGACCAGCTGGTCCGCCTCCTCCGCCATCGCCGAGAGCCCGCCGAGCCGCTCCCAAAGCCCAAGCGAATGCGCGAACACCGCCGCCTGCTGCACCGCACCATCGAGGAAGACGCGCTCGTTCGGGACGAATACGTTATCGAAGATCACGAACCCTTCGGGCATATGGATTTTCGCGGAGATCGGGAACTGCCGGCTGTCGGGATGACGCGGCGCAAAGGTCGTGTCGATGATCTTGACGCCGGGAGAGTTGACCGGGACCGCGCATCCGATCGCGTACGCCTCCTCGCCGGGTTTCATGGCCTTGGTCGGGATCACCATCAGGTCGTGGCTCATCGAGGCGCCCGTGATGTGCAGCTTCGCACCGCGGATCACCACGCCGTCGCTCCGCCGCTCGACCACGCGCGTGTAGGCATCGGGATCGTCCTGCTTGCCCGGTGGACGGCTGCGATCGCCCTTCGCATCCGTGATGCATTCGACGATACGAACGTCGCTGCGCTGCGCCGCCTGAACGTAATGACGGATGCGTTCCGCCGAGGCCGGCAGAATGTCCGCGATCCGGGTCGCCGCGGTCGTCAGCGTCATGATCGACTGGTAGGTTACGTTGGCAACGATGTCGGATTCGAGCAGTAGCGGGATACGGTCGCGCAACTCCTGCGCCGAGCGCGGAATTGCCATCAGCGGACTCACCGCGCCGGGCTCGGGCGAGTAGAACTTGTCGTAGCCCCGCGCGATTCGCGAGACGCATTCGCCGAGGATCGGATGAGTGACGAGATCGCGGATCCGCTCGCCTTCGAAGTAGGTCTCGCGATTGTCATCCAGCGACTTTTTGTATTGCTCCCCGGTCATCATTTGGGTTTTCTCTCCTTAAGCGATCTCGCGAGCTCGGCGAGCGCCCATTGGGGTCGCAGCCGCGCAAAAGCCTAGTGCGGAATGCGGTCGCTGAAAAGGTCTGGGATGCATTTGTAAGCGCATCTAATCTTGAGCTAGCATTTCACCATTCCGTCAGAGGAGGTGCGTTTCATGATCGCCGTGAACAAACACCTGCCCAGAGGAGGAACCCATTTGTCGTACAGCTTTTTGAAAGTGGCGCGCGTGTTTGGCTGTTTTCTTTTGTTTTGCTTTCTCTCAAGCAATTTTGCTTTGGCCCAAGTAGTGGACCCGTGCGGGTATGGTTGCCCCAAGGAGGGATGCGGTTGCCCCGGATCAGGCGGTGGTCCCATAAAAAGTTCGCTGGCCCAGAAGAAGAGCGCGCAAGAGACTAGGGATTGGCTTCTGAAAGCGGCTGCACAGAGTAATCCCGGGGCTGAAAACAATCTCGGGGTGATGTACGAACTCGGTGAGGGCGTCGCGGTGGACAACCAGGCTGCGATTAAGTGGTACCGTAGGGCCGCCGAGCACGGCAATGCCGACGGAGAATACAATTTAGGCGAGATGTACGATAAGGGGAAATCCGTCGCAGTTGATCACGACGCAGCGGTCAAATGGTACAAGAAAGCCGAGGCGTCGCAAGGTGATCCGTTTGCCAAATAGGGCGGATGAACTTTTTTGCGCTAACCCGAGTGAGCATCGAAAACCGGCTTGGATCCGGCGCCAGTTGCGAATCACGCCTTAACGATCGGAACTCGCACTCGAACTCGAAGTCGAAGTTGAAACCGCGGAAACACCGGAAGATTCGCTCGTCTCCGGTTTTGATTCCTCCGGTTTCGCGGCGCGCTTGATCTTCACTCTCCCGACACCCTTATCGGTCAGACCGATCTCTTCGGCCGCGCGTTTGGAAAGATCCAGGCTCCTGCCACGAACATAGGGACCTCGATCGTTGATCCGCACTTTCACCGAACGGCCGGTGCTGGGATTGGTCACTATGACCGAGGAACCCAGCGGTAAGGTGCGGGACGCCGCCGTCAAATCATTGGGATCGTAAATCTCGCCGCTCGCGGTGCGGCGCCCGACCTGCGCATTTCCCTGGTACGACGCCCTAACGGCTTTCGACCCCTTCGCGCTGGTTCGCGAAGCCGCCGGGATTGCGGGAGGAGGCGCGACCGGCGATATCGCAGGCGCGGGTGCCGAGGTTTGCGATGATTCCGGTTGTGTCGCGCACGAGACGGCGAGCGATAAGCTCATCAGCGCCAGCGCTGCTCGGACATCACGACGACAATTGCTAATTCTCAATCTCAATGCGGATTCTCCTGCTCGCCTCGCCCCACAGGACTAATCGCCTAGAACTTCACTCTGCATAACTTATTTATACATCTATTAACACTTCTCTCTCAATTGCTGAGGTCATCAATCTTCGGAACCGCTGGGATGATTGCCCAAAAGAGTCCGGAGAGTGACCAAACGGAGACCGTGCCCCTGCCCGCTCATCCCACGCGGGTGAGCGCGATTACCGGTATTTGACGAGTGGTCTTTTTCCGATACTCGTCGAACACCCCCATCTGTTTGGCCTGCGCGTTGAACAGCCGCTCGCGTTCCCCGCCTTTCGTGACGACGGCCCTGGCCTTGAAGCGCTCGGTGCCTATCTCCAGGGTCACCTCGGGATGCGCGACGAGATTGTGGTACCAGGCGGGATTGTTCGGCGCGCCGGCCTTCGAGGCGATGATCACGAAGCGATCGCCGTCCTTGCTGTACACCAGAGGCGTCGTGTAGGCCTTACCGGTCTTGGCGCCGGTGTGATTCAAAAGAACCATGGGCGCGCCGGCGAACGGAGCGCCGACCTTGCCGCCATTTGCGTGGAACTCCTCGATTATCTTTCGATTGAACTCGTTCATTGGCTCCGCCATGTCGGTCTCCTTTGGATGGGAATTCCCATACTGATAGCGTGCCTCATAGCCGTAGCGAAAGGAGTCCGAGTCCTCGAGTTGTCCGAAACTACGCGCCAGCTGCGTGTATCAGTGACCGGGTGCGGCGGCGGACCGCATTGGTCCGCCGCCGCAATGCTCTTCAAGTCCCTCTCTCAGCAGATCCGTCACCCTCCCGGCGCCTCAGCTCGAATGCGGGTCTGGATGCGGCGCGAGTTCAGCAGATGCGTCGCGCCAATATGGGTACGACTGCGCACCGCCCGCGCACTCTCGAAGCACGCCAAGATAGCTGCGCGTAACGTGCACCGAGTCCTTGAACTCCGGCTTGGACATCAGGGTGCGATGCAGTTCCGGAAGCCGATAGAACGGAACGCTCGGATAGAAGTGATGCTCGATGTGATAATTCACGTTCTTCGGCGCCACAAATATTTGCTCGAGTAGGGAAGCGCGCGTGGATCTCGTATGCGCGTATGCGTCGCTGCTGCCTTCGATCGCAAAATGCTCGGCGATACTGCGGATACGAAAAATCAGCATGAGCCAGGTGAACAGCGGAACAAACCAGTACATGAGGAGCAGGTGAAGCGCGCCGTACCACGCAAAGATCAGAACTACCGCGACATAAAATCCATATCGGGCGAAAAGAAATCTACCGCTGACGCCCGTATCTCTCGATAATAGGCTGCGGGCCAGCTTTAGATAGTAAATTGCGCCCACCCCGGAAATATCGCGAATCATTAGCAGCGCCAGTTTGCCCCAGTGCTTCGGAAACACCCAGGCCGGATCGCCCTGGTGGCGGACCCAATCGGGATCCTGGTCGGTATCCAGGTAGCGATGATGCGCAAAATGGTTTTTGCGATACGCTCGCGCCGAGATCAAGGCCGGCCACGCCAATATGATTTCCGCAGTCCAATCGTTAAGTTGCCGGTTTCGAAACAGCCGGTAATGGACGCCATCGTGCATCAGGATCAGCAGCCCGTGCTGCCGCGCTCCAATGAACGCAACTGCTGCCAGGTAAAGAACCGGATTCCAAAAGCGTTGGCAAAGGTAGGCCGCGCTCAGTATCAGCAGCCACTCGGCCGCGACATGAAAGCAACTTCTGAGCGGGCTCAGAGCTGACAGTTCGAGCAATTCCTCCTTGCTGAGCTTGACCGGTATATTTCCCGCAAAATCGTGAGCGCTGCAGCCTTCGGGCTGCCGCTCATTTGCAAATTCGGCATTCATATTCTTCCTCGTCCGGGTTTGGCTCGATCGTAGATGGCCGGCGATCGAGCGGTTTCAGAGCGTTTGTCAAAAACGACGCGGAACCTTGTCCGTCGGCGAATCGGCGCGGATCGGAGCCTCATCGGCGATACTCAGTTGATCTGGGCGTTCGATTCTTGGGCTGCGCCGAGACCGTGACTCGCGCGTACTCGCGCGCCGCCCGGAGCCCCGGCCGCGACCGCCGGATTCGTGCGGCGATGCGAACACGGCCGCAGCCGGTCTGAATTGCTGAACCGAATAATCCGGTAATCGTCCAGAACGTCGATCGTTTGCATTCGCACCGACGCGGTAAGTCGCGCCAACGCATCTCCCCAGAGGATCATCGGCTGCACCCACAGCTTTCCGTCGTCGGGGCCTTCGAGGTACGGATGCTCGACGATTTCTCCAGCCTTGACAAAGCCCATCGCCGAATAAAAACCGCTGTGATCGGACGATCCGGCGGCCAGATACACCAGGACCGCACTGGGATCTCGATGAAGCAACTGAACCGCTATGCCGCGCCACGAATGCATACCGGCGCCTCGCGATAGTGACCAATGATCGCTGCACTCCAGGACCGATCGAGGCGGCAGATGAGAGAGGTCCGGCTGGTGGCAGCTTTGCGGAAACGCCTCGAGGTCGTGAAGCACGCCTCCGGCCACCATCCGCGGCGCCGGATCGGATGGCGTTTCGAACAGCGCGTAAACATTTGACGACCCGAGACGGACCCGGTTGTGGACCCGCGTGCGGCCTACATCCCTGAAGCTTGCTCCATTTTTTGCTCGAGCCTCGGCCAGGCGCTGGGCGAAAATATCTCGCTCGCGCTCGGTAGTTAAAAGACGCATTTCCATTGCAAATCTCCTCTCAAAATGCGAAATGACGACAGAATTTATCTCGGGAACAGACTCGGACTTGCCGCGCCCGGAAAAGGGGGGCCACGTATCGGCGCACGCCACGGCATTACACTCGGATGGGGGTCGCCAACCGGAACAGGAAGCGGTCGCACGCTCATTCGTTGACCATCGCTCGGTCCATTTGCGGCCTCGATCTTGCTAACAGAAAGTCAGCGGCCGCTGCCCGTACACCTAGCTCATCCCCATACGGATGGCATAACGGGCCGTTTTGGCTTCGGCAGGCGGTCTTGCTACAATCTGAGTGCGGTACTAAACTGGGAGTTAATATTTCTAGACTCTAGGGGGTGGGAGCCATGAAAAAACGCGTTTCAATTCTCGAAGGCTTGGCCACTGAGATTCTCACCGTAAGCGAGACTGCAGGCCCGCGATGGACCGCATGCCAGAACCCCGCCCAGGAGATCGCGTCCCTCGCGCACCGTGACTACGGTTTGCCGCTGCGTAAATCTCTTGGCCGCCGCGAGGTGCTGGAAATCGTTGCAGAGGCGAGAAGCATGGTTTGGCCGCATCTCAACCGCAAACCGGTGAGGCTGGTTACGCCCCGCGAATTCACCAGGCTATGGTCCAGCCTGGGAGTCGATTTCAGGCTCGCGGACTTTGGGGGACCACGAGGACTTGCCCTGATGGGTTTCTACGCCAGGAAGCTGGGTCCATCCAGGCGTCCGCTGATTTGCGTGAACACGGCGCATCACCCACTCGCAGTCGGAGTAGCGTTTTCCCACGAAATGGGCCATCATCTGACCGCCAAGCTTTTTGCATCGCAAAAAGAGCACGCCCAATACTTGACTTACACCGCCTACGCGGAACATCTCGACGATCCGGCGGAATTGGCTGCGGACTGTCTTGTTAGTCTGGGCGCCTTTCCCGAGGACATTGCCCGAAAGATGTTCGAGGCCGAAAGCAGACCGTCTGAATGCGCGAAACCCGCCGAGCCGGTGTTCGCGAGAGTGCGCAATTACCTTCGAAGTCGCTACGGCCTCAATCTGGATGCGCGTCTTCCCGCTCATCAAAGGCTGCCGTATCTGGCCGGAATGATTCACTACGCAAACTTGAGGAGTGCGCTGCTCTACGAATACGGCATATGAAGCCAAAAAACGCGCTTGGGAAGTTGCTGAAAAGGCGACGTGGGGGGTTGGCGCTATCGCAGCGCGCTTTGGCGGAACAGCTCGGCGTTAAGCCGAGCCATATCGCTTATCTCGAGAGCGGAAAACGTAAGCCCTCGCTGGCGCTGATGGGACGGCTGGAAGAGGCGCTCGGGGTCAGCCGGCAGCAGATTTTCCTGCTGGCGCATCCCGAGGCGGAGGCGGTGGTGAATCCGGGTATCAAGGCGGCGCCGCCCAAAGACCCGCGTGATGCGTGGCATCGGTTCGCGGCCGACCGGCCATTTCTCACGCGCCATGGTGTCACGCGTCGCGAACTTCGTGCCTTCAAGGAATTGAGTCTGCTCGGCTACGTGCTTTCGCGTCATCAATTTCTGGCAATCCTGATGATGATTCGCGAACCCGAAGACAGTTAACAGTTAACGGTTAAAGTTTTCCGAACCGGGCCCTTCGACTTCGCTCAGGATAGACTCCACCCGCATCCGGTGCGACGGGACGCGCGAAACCCGGGTTTCCGCATTCCTATTTTATCTTCCTCCTGCCATGGGTGCAGGGGCTGGCCCCTGGCTTCGGCGGGGTGACCTGATTCCCAGTCGCCAGCTCGCGCTCAGCCTTGCGTGCGCGTTCGATTGCGGCCGCCGGAATGCGCGACTCGAGCTTCGGGTTGAACACCACGTTGACCATTCCGTCTTGCATTCCAAATTCCAGCATCCCCGGATGGAACTGCTTGTTTTTCACCTCGATTGCGATTTTCAGAAAGGCGAGTGGAGTCGAGGTCACGGCGCTGGCCAGCACGACGTCAGGGGCAATGTTGTTTTGATTGTTAAATGTTCCGAACGCGAAAACGTGCGCCTGCGAGGCTGCCACGAAAACGCCAAGGCCGGCCGCGTCAGCATCGTGGATGAGCACGTCCGCACCCTGGCTGATTTGCGCAAAGGCTGCCTCCTTCGCCGCTCCTACGTCGTCGAAATTGCCCGTGTAGCTGACCAGGACACGACCCTTGGGCTGTACCGAAAGAAAGCCCCGCTTGAATCCCTCGAAGGTCAATCGGATTGACGGCAATTCGATCCCGCCGATTGCGCCAACCACTCCGGTTTTCGAAACACCGCCGGCGAGCACGCCTTCCACATAGGTCGCCTGATCGACGTTGAAGGTTAATGACGCCACGTTGCGGGACGACGTACTGCCGGAACTGACTACAAAGTAGGTATTCGGAAAATGCTTCGCTACCTCGAGCGCTGCGTCCGTGTACTCGAACCCATGAGCGAAGACGAGGTCGAATCCGCGCGAAGCGAAATCGCGGAAAGCGTCCTCGAAGTCGGCAGGTGACTTGGTCTGCACAAGAGCGGTCTCGGCCCCGAGCTTGCTTTTGATGAGCTGCAATCCGTCGAAAGCGGCCGCATTCCAGCCCGCATCGCTGACCGATCCGGGCGTGAGCAGCGCAACTCGAAATCCCGCAGGGGCCGCCGGGGTCGCGCGATGAGAGTTGCAGGCCGCGAGCAGAGCCATTTGAACGAGCAGACCAATCTGAACGAGAAGACTTATCTGAACGAGCAGGAAATTCTTGGCCTGGAAATTCTTGGACGTCGCCTTCATGGTCTTCATCTATCCGGCGTATGCGGTACGATCCGCGACGCCCGCTGTCTTAAAAGCGAGTTGGCGCTCGCGGCACTTATTGCATCGGCCGCAGTGGATGCCGCCATCGGGAGCCATGCAGGTCAAAGTCAACTCGAGCGGCAGGTTTGTGGACAGTTTGATGATCTCTTCCTTATGGAGACCTCTGAACGGCGCCTCGACCTGCATGTTGCGCCCCAGTCCGAGGCTCAAAGCGCGGGAGAAGCTCTCGAAAAACTCCGGCGTCGCATCGGGAAAAGGATTTCCGTCAAGCGATCCGATCGCGATGCGTGAAATGCCGTGGGTGCTGCACCATACTG
This sequence comes from Binatus sp. (SeqCode), assembly GCA_041487675.1. Taxonomy (GTDB): domain Bacteria; phylum Desulfobacterota; class Binatia; order Binatales; family Binataceae; genus Binatus. The sequence continues at coordinate 3,943 of JBGPNU010000051.1, read as the reverse complement.
CGGCCAGCCCAATCAGTAGAATATTTCGCCCGGGGAGGAACACCGCTTCGTCCGCCTCGTCCGCACCGGGCACGCGCCCGCCGGAGAGGCTCCAATGGTCTCCGTAGATAACCGCGACCGGGACCGAGAGCACGGTCAGCGGCATCACGTTCGGACTCCCCAGCGCGTCAAGGAACGAATGAAGTCCGCTCACTTCCATCTCTTCCCACTTGAGACCGCACTGCACGTAGATAGGATAAACTTCAGCCGCCTTTGCGAGCTGGGCTACCAAAACCGAGCTGTCGAGGCCACCGCTCGCCAGCACTGAAATCTTGTCCACGCTGAACTCTCCGTTTCGCGCCAGGCCGTGTCGCCACTGGCACCACTCAGGCCACATTATCACTCTCTTAATAAAGGAAAGAATCGAGACTCGATCTTGGGAGCAGGTTGTGCGATCTTCCTGAAATCTCATGGCAACGCAAAGCTCTGCTTGGTACGTGGACTTCTTTCGTAGTGACTACCTGAACGTCTATGGGCACACATTCAGCGACGAGCGGGCTCAGAAGGAGGCTCAGTTTGTTGCAAGCGCCCTCGATCTGCAGCCGGGCGCATCGGTGCTCGATCTCTGCTGTGGGCAGGGACGACACGCCGTGGATTTGGCGAAACGTGGACTACGAGTAACCGGTCTCGATCTGAATCCAGAGTATCTCGAACTCGCGCGGCGCGCGGCCGAAGCGAGCCACGTCCAGCTCGAGACCGTGGCCGCCGACATGCGCGAAATCCCTTTCGAAAACACCTTCGACGCGATCGTGAATATGTATTCCTCGTTCGGCTACCTGGAGTCCGAAGCAGAGGATTTGAAAGTGCTCGAATCGGCGGCCAAAGCGCTAAAGCTCGGCGGACGGCTTCTGCTCGACATGCTGAATCGTGAGTGGGCGGTCGCCAACTATATTCAGAACGACTGGCATTCCGGCGCGGACGGGATTCTGTACGTCGAGCGCCGCGACCTTGACCTCGCGTCGAGCCGCATGCACGTCCACTTTATTGTGATCGACCCGAACAACAGCCGCCGTGAGTCGATCGGGCACATTATCCGGCTATATACGCTCACCGAAATGACCCGCCTGCTCGAGCGCGTCGGCCTCATCGTAACGGCGGTGTTCGGCGGATTCGATAACGAGCCGTACTCGATCGGTACGCGCCGCATGATCATCGTTGCCCGGCGCTAGCAGATCCCCTGCCTCACCAGGCCAGCCACTGCTTGAATATCCATCTGAGAGCGGGCGTCAGACGGGTGCTGTTGTAAGCATCCGCGGCCATCTTTATCGCCTGCGCTTGGGTTGGATAGGGATGATTGACACGCGCCAAAGCGCTGAGACCGATACCCGAGGTCATCGCAATTGAGATTTCGCTGATCATCTCACCGGCATGACTGGCGACCACCGTGGCGCCCAAAATTTTATCGGTGCCTTCTTTCACGTGTATCTTAACGAAGCCCTCTTCTTCCCCGTCGGTGATCGCGCGGTCCACTTCATGCATAAGCACCGTGAACGTTTTCACCGGAATGTTCTTCTCCCGCGCCTCTGTGACATACAAGCCGATATGTGCGATTTCCGGATCGGTATAGGTACACCAGGGGATCGCCAACGCACTCAATCTTTTGCGGCCAAAAAATAATGCGTTCTGAACCACGATACGCGCGGCGGCAGTCTCGATATGCGGGAATTTGTGCTCCGAGCATACGTCGCCGGCAGCATAAATCCGCGGGTTGGTGGTCTGCAGGAAATCGTTGATCGGGATTCCGGCCTCGGCGCCGTACTCGACGCCCGCGGACTCGAGATTCATGCCTTCGACGTTCGGCGTGCTTCCGATCCCGACCAGGATTTCATCGGCAGTAACCGTGGTCTTGTCGTCGTCGCTGACAAGATCGACCAGCTTTTCCCTGCCTTGTACGCGAACCCTGACGACCTGGGTGTTGAGATGAACTGCGATCCCATCGCGCGCGAGCGCGTCGGCAAGAATTTGCGCCGCGTCCCGCTCCTCGTTGCCCAGGAACATCGGATCGTCCTGCACGATAGTGACTTGCGACCCCAGTCGAGAGAGCGCTTGCGCGAGTTCGCATCCGAGCGGACCGCCGCCGATCACGATCAAACGCCGCGGGCACTCGGTTAAGTCAAAAACACTTTCGCTGGTCAAGTAGCCTGCCTCAGACAGTCCGGGAATCGCAGGAGACTTGGCATGCGCGCCAGTCGCGATAAGCGCTTTCCTGAAGCGTAAGGTCTTGTTGTCCACCACGATCGCGCCCGGTCCGGCAAAGCGCGCCTCACCGAAATACACATCTACGCCGATTGAGCTGAGTCGCTCAGCCGAACCGCGGAACCGGCTGAGGCGCGCCCGGATGCGCCGTAATCGTTCCATCGCGGCCGGAAAATCGATGTTGATGCCGGTGGGGACTTGCGCGCCAAAGTTTTCGGCATTGCGCATCTCAGCGTACAGCCGCGAGGTGCGAATAATCGTTTTGGAAGGAATACAGCCGACGTTGAGGCACGCGCCTCCGACCAGATCGCGCTCGATGAGCGCCACTTTCGCCCCTAGCGTGGCCGCCGCACGAGCGGTGAGAATCCCGGCCGGACCAGCCCCGACGATCACCAGGTTGTATTTGTCGAGAGGATCGGGATTTCGCCAGGCGGGAGGATGAGCATTTTCCAGCAATGCGCGGTTGTAAGATTCATCGGGCAACATCGGGCGCGAAAATTTATCTTGCTGCATCGGTGGTCTTATCCAAATGCGGAGTCGCGACTCACAACCAACCGCCCGCGAACCCGGCGCGCTGTAACCCGATCCTGATATAGGGGCATTGTCGCATCAGGTTCCAGATCAGTTGCGAGCGATAGTTTTCGATCATCATTACGATTATGCCCTGATCGAGTCCGAAATAGTCCGCGGTCGTCCAGGATCGGCGGCCGTTGCCGGCGTAGGTGGGATTCAGACCGCTCGGTAACATATATTCGGCGGCCATCTCCGGATATCGCTCAAGAAGGTGACGTACCGCGGGCATCGCGATCGCGGGTGCAAACGGGATTGACGCTAGCGTGGCCGATGGCGCGATGGTTCCGTCGTCGGGTCCATACGGCACGCCGCGGGCCGAGTAGGCGAAGAAGCGCCGGTCTCTGCCGTCAACTCGGAGCGCCTGCTCGCCCGGCCCGTCGCCTGCGGAAAGACCCCAGCAGTTTTCGCCGTAGCCTTCAAATTCGTGCGGATTACGCAATGCGTAGTCGCGCTGAACGTAGGCCGCCCGCCGGCTGTTCTCGAAATAGTCAATTCCCTTTTCGCGCATGAACCGATCCCTGATACCCCTGAAATCGATCCAGGCGTGGGAAAATTGATGGATGAACATGGGGCCGGCATACAGAAACTCGTGGCCGTAAAGATTCTCCCATTGGTAAGTCGAGGTCCATGCCGAATAGCTACTTTCCGGAAGTGGATGAGTGGGCGACGCCAGGCCCAATACATAGAGGATGGTCGCTTCGTTATAGCCCTCCCAACCGTAGTGGAGAAAACCGCATTCCGGTTTCCATCCCTGCGAGAGAGTGGACTTGCTGATTTGCGCCCAATCCCAATCAATCCGGCGATATAGCGATTCTCCGAGTTCGCGAATCTCGGTTTCGCTCCGAGTGCTCCCGGAAAAGTAAACGCCTGCGATCAGTATTCCGGCAAGCAGCAACGCAGTATCGATCAGCGAGAGCTCTGATTGCCAAACCCGTTTGCCACTCTGCATATCAAGGAAGTGATAGTAAAAGCCCTTGTAGCCGGTCGAATCTGCGTTTTCGTTCTGAGCGCTGGTCCAAAAAAAACGCAACGTAGCCAGCGTGCGTTGCGCGGCGTCCTCGCGCGTAATCCAGCCACGCTCCACCGCTATCGGATAGGACGACAGCGCGAATCCCACCACGGCGATGCTGCAGGG